>CAZQDF010000061.1:0-8004 GCA_964592065.1 uncultured Dehalococcoidales bacterium
AGCGGATTTGACTGGCCTGGTTTGTCTCTTCATCGGTGGTAATCATTACCGAAGTGTCGTACTTCAAAGGTTTTCCTTTGAGGGTCTCTAACCCAAGAAGTAAGGCAGCAACCGCACCTTTCATATCGGCTGCCCCTCGACCATATATTTTCCCGTTTTCTACCCTGGGGTTGAAAGCATCCCATCCTTCAGCCGGCACTACATCAATATGGGAATAAAAAATCAAGCGAGGTTTTGTCAACCCCCTACGATGACATAGAAGATTAACTCTCCCTTCCATTCCCTCGGCATGCTCTTCAGGAATATGAATCTTCTGGGTTTCAAAGCCCACCTCTTCAAACAAAGGCCGAAGGTAATCCACCACCTTGTCATAGTTCCAGCCAGGTGGATCGGAGGTATCAATCGAAATAATGTCTTTTAGAATTTTGACGTAGTCCATATTTCACCTCTTGTAACACAGTCACTCAGCATCCAAAGTCGCTTAGCAATAACTACCAGCCATTTCTGGCCCTGTGAATCCTTCGCCCTCGCCATTTTGAAGGAGCCCTTCACCCTGTCATTCTGAGCACAGCGAAGAATCTCATACATCTCAGGGTAAACTCTGCAACCGAAGAGACTCTCTTCTTCAGTTCCTTCCCATCATCAGAGCTCAGAGCTTCAGCCCAGGGTGACAAAATAAGTAAGCCTAAGGCTTCGCCATTACCATTACTTTATAATATAGTATACAGTAAATGCCACCACCAGATTTAGACAGAAGAATAAAGACTCTATCCCAGTGGATATTTGAGGCGAACCATCTGGTAGTGTTCACAGGCGCTGGAATCAGCACAGAATCAGGATTGCCTGACTTCCGAGGACCAGATGGCATTTGGACTCGCCAGGCAAAAGGGCTGCCTGCAAAAACTCGGCCTTTTGACTCCGCTGAGCCTAATATAGGGCACATGGCTATCGTCGAGCTGCAGAAACTGGACAAGCTGGCCTTTCTCATATCACAAAACGTGGACAACCTCCACTTGCGGTCAGGGATCCGACCAGGTTTGCTGGCGGAATTGCATGGCAATGTCACCAAGCTGGGGTGCACTCGCTGTGAAACCGAAGTAGACAAGTCCGCTACTTCGGATAGATGCACTTGCGGTGGCAGATTAGTCTCCAGCGTGGTTAATTTCGGCCAAGCTCTACCACGGAAGGCATTGACAGACTCCTACTGGCACTCGGAAAGATGTGACCTCTTCATAGTCGTCGGCTCCAGCCTTGTAGTCACTCCCGCTGCTGACATGCCTAAAATAGCTCTGGAATCTGGAGCCCGCCTGGTAATCATCAATCAGGGGGAAACCCCATTTGATAGAGTCACTCATATACGATTTTGGGAGGGGGCAGGGGAGGTCTTGCCACCAGCGGTGGCCCGGCTAAAGGAACTCATGAAGACATCTCCTTAGGAATTTTTGCTATGAACATCCAAGAAAAACTCTCCCGGGTGGCAACTTACTCCCAGGAGCTAGGTTTAGACTTAACAAAAGAAAATGATAGGTTTAAGTGGTTTCTGGCTTCAATTCTTTTTGCCAAGAGGATTTCCTCTCAAATAGCAAAGAAAACCTACAGAGAATTTGACAAAGAAGGAATTGTAACACCGGAAAGTATCTTAGATGCTGGCTGGGATAAGCTAGTGGAGGTATTAGACTCCGGAGGCTATGTTCGCTATGACTTCTCCACAGCATCTAACTTGCTGGAAATAGCGACTAGCTTAAGAGAAAGATATGGCTCGCTAGAGAGCTTATATGCCCAGGCCAAGAATAGCCAGGACTTGGAAAAGAGACTGCTTGAATTCAAGCACGTAGGCCCAACTACAGTGAACATATTCCTGAGAGAATTGAAGGTGATATGGGAAAAGGCCAACCCGCAGCCTTCCCCAATCGCTAAAGAACTTGCCTCCAAACTTGGATTGAAAGAGAAGGAATTAAAGCTTCCAACCGTGGAGTCTGCTCTGGTAAGGATAGGCCTGGAATTTTGCAAAGGAAGAAGATGCTCTGCCTGCCCAGTCAGAGAGGGGTGCTCCTACCCTACCATAGCTGGGGCAAGAAGCCAACCAGCCCCAACCCCAAATACGCTTCGACAAGACATCTAATCAGCCGTCCAGCCCAACAGGCAAGAATGAATTTCCATAAGGGAAACCTGAATGACCCCGCGACAAGTCCCAGGAGATCGAAAATCAATATTGGCAAAAGAGCAAAGACGAAAACAGCAAGACTTCCATACCTCTTTAGCCAGGATTCCGCCTTTCCATATCTCCCTAAATGCTCGCCGAGGATTATCTTCCTTCCCCAATAGCCGGCAAAATAACTGCTAAGCTCGCCTATGGTAGCTCCTGTAGCGGCTATTATGCCCACCCACAAGGGATTTAAGGTAGTCCCAGCAGCGATAATAACCGCTTCCCAAGGAAGGGGAAACATAATGGTGACACAGGAAAGGCTTATTAAAAAGATCCCCAGGTAACCATAACGAAGCAATTTCTCTAAATCCAGATAAGAGCGTGCCAGGAAGAAAAGCCCGACGGAAAGAGCAAGTATCAGAATAAAGGCCAATATTTGGAACCATCTACGGGTTACAACTTTCTCACGAAAGAACTGAACTTTGGACGCAATGTCCATTTGAGTCAAACTATATCATAAGTCTATAAACGGAGATAAACCCTGCCTGTGACAAGGTGGCAGAGATAAGGTAAGGCGCTAAACCTCGTCTCAGAAGGTTTTTGGGTTAACTTCCCTGCCAGTGGAGTTACCAGTTTATACTGAATCAGAATTTGAGCAAATGAAGGAAAGGATTTTCCTCAAAGAAGTCTTAGCTACAGCAAAGGAACTATAAGGCGCCCTTAGACTTAAATGGATATAATTCTTCTATTTCAAAACCCAGCAACCTGATTCCCACGGAGTACTGCCCAAAATGGACAACTGTACACCATCTATATTTGCATATACGACTACTTTGCCTCATCCTTCAACTTCGATATGTGAATGGTGGCGGTCTCCTCAATTCTGCTGTACTTCATAACCTGGTCAACCAGGTCCTTCGTCCAGAGGCAACCTTCAACAACGCGTGTGAGCATTGTGGTGTCGAGCTGAGAGGTCTCCTCCCATTTGCCCGCGTCTTTTATCACTTGGTCCAACTCCTGACGCTCTGAATCATTCTTGCCCGGGAACTTCAGTCTGTCACCAGATGCGACCCTCGCTTTGTGATCGCTGCCTTTTATGAGTTCCACTTCTTCTCTTCTGGCATACTCAAGTATTGCCTCCCTTACCTTATCTATCTCGTCTTTTATCCTCGTCTCCTCATTCCTGAGGGCTACATACTTATTCACAAGCACAACTCCTGGCTCGTTGAGATATTCGTTTACAGGAAGAGCTTCCACCTTGAAGAAATGCTTTCGCAACGGGCACAAGTCAGGGTATTCGCACCAGCCGCACAAGGAAGACTCTCTTGGTGGAAAGTCCCGGGCCGCCTCTATTTCATCAATCAGGCTCCTGGTATCTTGAACCAAGCCTGAGATAGTCTCCGTAGTGCGATAGGATACCAGTTCCCTATCAAAGGCAAGGTAGTGCCAGATAAGCCTGGTGTTCTTGATATCCGGCCACTTTTTCTTAATGCCAATTTGATACAAGCCTAGCTGTCGATCATTATCCACTTGTTCCTGACTGGGCAGATGAGCCGAGGTCTTGTAATCGTGGATTCCATAAACACCGCCTTTATCCCGCGACAGCCGGTCTATGTACCCCGTCATTCTGTACTTATTCTCATCATCCAGGGCAAAATTAAGAGACATCTCAGTGCCCATCGTTATGTCCGAGTCGAAGGGCGAATACCTCTCGTAGTATGTCGTAATGAACCTCTCACCTAAAGCCCTGTAATGCTCTTGTGTCAAATCTTCCTTCATGATTACGATTGAGCCATGCCAGTTTTGTTGCCAGATTTTGTTATAGTAAGCCAATAAATCGCTCAAGCTATTTACCTTGGCAAGCTTCATGTCGTCGTAGCACTTCTGCAGGGTATCATGAACCCTTGAACCTAAGAAGCCTTCCACCCCTTCGACGCCCCGCTTAATCCTGTCCCGGTAGCGAAGCTTGTACCTCAGCGGGCATTCTTCATACGTACTTAGCTGCGAATGAGAATAGATAGGCATGATGATTCCTCCTTAACCTGCCCAAGACTAACATCCATCCAACTTCTGTCTCAAAGCCTTCAGATTTACCGCATCCTCTTTGTTGTATTGTAACAGCAAAGTCAAGGCATTATGGTCACCATCGTTCTGGTACCGCCACCATAGCAGCACTGCCTCGTATCCACCAATGCCTTGTAGCTGCCTGCGAATTCCGAGTTGTCGCTCAACTGTTTTGAAGCCGCCGTACAGGTTATTTCTCCAGCAATCATACATCAGGTCGCGATGATAAAATCTAGCCTCAAGGTCTATACCCAGAAAAGCATCAATAAAGGGAAGGTCAAATCTGCTGCCGTTGTAGGTATAGATTATATTTACGCCTTCTAAGGCCTTAAGAAGGTTATCTCTGGTCGCCTGCTCCCCTACCAATTGAATAAGCTCACTTTCTCTACCATTACACCGGTAAATACCGATTACGGTTATATAGTCGTAAAAGCGAGATAAGCCAGTGGTCTCTATGTCAAGATAAGCTTCAGTCAATCGCCTCATGGCTTGCCCTTCCGAACTAAATGACAGTTTAGCATATACCAGTGACAGCTAGAATGTCACAAATTGCCACTTTCTCTTATACACATTCAATATTCCCCGAGCTGTTCGGGTTACTTGCTCAGGCAACTCCTCCGGCTCCAGCACCTCTACTTTCTCCCCCCAGCCCAGTATGAAACTAAGCAACTCCACCGTTATGGACAAGTTCATAGTGACTATTGCCGAGCCATCAGGCTGACGCTGTGTAATTTGGGAGGGATGCCACATGGTCTCTTCAGTCAGGTTGAATTTCAGTAGCTCAGCCTTTCCAATCTGAGAGTTCCCTAAGGGCTGCCGCTCTCTATCCTCACATTTCTTTCGCCTCGCAGGAAGGCTACCACAACTTTTGGGGAGTTACGGTTTCTTAAGCTGTAGAGAAGAAAGCCGGGGTAACCACCGCGTTAATCCTTGGTTTATCCAAAGTACAGCATCACAACCTCTATCGCCTGCGCTTTGGTTATCTTCTGGCTAAAGTAGTCCATAACAGCGTGAATGGCTTCCATCTTCTGGATTATCCCATCGCTGTTTTCGTCATATCCCCAGGGGTCCCCTGGTGGTACATACTCGCAGGCTCCCACGTCAACTATGGCTGTGCCATCTTCATCCCCATCAGCAATGCAGGGGTTACCATCAAGATCTTTGTCTGGTAACCTGAGCTGCTAGGTGTATTGTTCCATTACCTTGCCGACCGGGGATACTCCTCACATAAACTGGCGAGGACTTAACCGCGCTTGGATAGATTGACAATCACCTTAACGAATCTAACAAGTGCTCCAATTCCCAGTCCAACCGCTATGACAATGAGCACCGCCACGGCGACTGTAGGCAGAATAGCAGCCAGGCTTATGGGTATCACACCGAAATCAAAAGGAAACACTTTCAGGAAGGTCAAGACAGTGACCATGCCGAGTATATTCAAGACAAGTACAGTGATTTGTCGAAGCAAGTATCTGTCAAGAATAATTAGGACGATATGGCCTGCTATGGCAAGAATCAACGTCGTGTTTAGGATTGGTAGCACTAAGCCAAATTCTTGTGTCAGGAGCGGGTAAATGTTCCACACAGTAACGCCATCTATTGTTTCACGTTGGTAGTAGGCCAAATACTCACTAAACAGGTTAAAGAAAACCAGGAAAACGACACTCCAAGCGATAACAGCGCTAGACGACGCTATCCTACCGCTTCTAGTGTCCTCAAAGTCCCTGTGTCTTCTGCCCCAGGCTTGTTCACTTTCCTTTGCTGCAGGAATTGAAGGTTGTCCAGGTTCTTTTTGCGGCTCAGGGTATCCAAGTGTTTCTTCCAAATCTTGTTTACTGATACCGTCCAGCTTGGCCAACAAAGTCACAGCCAAATCGCCAAACCAGAGGATTCTAACTACGCGGCCATGATGGGTTTGGTACATTAAGACTATCCAAAGCACCCACCAAATTGCCAAGAAAACGCCGAATACAGCAGTGGCGGCAACATATTGGGGATAAACAAGCCCGTGCCACAGCCAGTCTGGTGATACCCAGCCCAATAACCAGTACCGGACAGTGTTGGCGGTGCCCCAGATAATATTGATAATACCGAAGGTAACCAACGACTGCATTGCGTGGAACCGGACCAGCCTGTTCTTTCTTTCGATAAGGAGAAAGATGATGCCAGTTACCCAGAAGCCAACATAGCAGAGTAGGCCAGCGACATCAGGCTTGAGATTAGTCGTTGAATTGCCTGCTACCTGCTCCTCTTCCTCAATTCTCGCCTTTTCCCTTTCAGAGGTTTTTCTATTTTCCTCGGGTGATGACTGCACCTTGAACCCCTTCCCATTATTTGAATGCTAGTTATGTTCCCTGAGAGCTTTCTCGCTAGCATTATTATAGCACCGCGGCAATGAAGGGTGTTAGAAACAATCTGTGAACATTCCGCCCTTTTTGTCCGCCAATTGCCCTGGATTATCCAATTCCATAAGTTCCCATTGAGGGGTCTCTAAAGATGGGCAATCCTGGAGGGAAGAAAGTAAACACACCAAAAGCAATTGCGAGCGCTATCAGGAAAGCCAACCCCAACTTATCAAGCCAAGCAGGCAGTCCATGCTTAGTCAATATCTTGTAACTCACAATTTGCCCCACAGCAACGGCAATCACGAATATGAGAATATCAACGATTAGTATTTCCCGGCCGGTGGCAGTCGTGTAGGAATAAAAAAGTACAACGATGGCGAGTGGCATTGCATATATCCCACTAGCTTTGGCAATTATGAAGTTATCGGTCAATTTCTTCAAGAATGGATACTGGAAAATGCCGTAGAACAAGGCCGGCCAGAAGGCAATTTTAAGATGCTCCCATACACTCTCGTTAACAGCCGAGATTACGCCAAGGGGTTTCCATCCACCAGCCCACTCGAAAGAAAAATGCAAAAGTGAGCCCAACACCGATATGACAATTATGCCAACTAACTCCCATCTTAGAACAGACTTTCTCATATTCTTTATTATAACCATACTTCCCACACTGATAGCAAGGCTAGCTATTTGGGTATGCTTCTGCAATGGCGGCAGACGGGCTTTTAAGCTGCTGCGGATGGGCGAGAAATACACACCTGCCTGGCTTCAATGCTGCCTGCGAAAAGGCTCTATCGATAGACCTCATCTTGGGCAACAATGCTCTGGAACGCCTGGCCAATACCAGCTACCAGATCGTCATCGAGGGTACCAGCTGCCCTGAGACGCTATCCCCACACCACAAAGAGGAGGTATTGGCTACCATGAGCACGAAGTGATAAAAATTACTCAACCGGGTGGGTCAAAGAAGATGGTTATTGACAATCAGGTATATCACCAATAAAGATTGCGGAGTGTTCGTATAAGGAGAATGACGCATTGTACGATTGATGTTGTGTTTGTGCAAGGAGGTCAGGGCTATGTCAAGCAAACGACAAAACCAGGTACAAGTATCAGAACATGCAAATTTTTGGGATAACAGAACTTCATGTTGGGAAATGTCACATTGCCCCGAAGATGTCCGTAACGATTGTCCTGCCTACTACCACAGACAATATCCCTGCTGGGAAATAGAGGGCACCTATTGTAAATGGCTGGAGTGGGGCACATTAGGTCTGGCTACTGACATATGTGTGATTTGTAATGTGTATCTGACTTACGGTAAGGGTACGCCTATTCGGCTCACCCTTAGAGGAAAAGGAATCAGACTATTAGTAAGACGGTGATTTGTTATTGTTGGGTCTACACTGTTTTGTGTGAAAAAAGGTAATTGCAAGCACCCGCTGACCT
>CAZQDF010000062.1:0-7848 GCA_964592065.1 uncultured Dehalococcoidales bacterium
GTGTGTAGGCTGTGGCTCTTGTTCAGCTGCATGTCCTTTAAAAGCGATACGAATAAGATGAAGCTACGCATAGTCAAAAGAAGTGACAACGGTAGATAGGAAAGATGCCAGAGGAAACAGAAATGAGCTTTAAAAATGAATCCCAGCCGAAGATTAATATTGAAGACGTGGAAGAAGCTCATACCGAGAAAGTTTTGGAATACATCAATAATCCTAAAAATCTAGAGATCATGAGAAATTATGATGGGAAAGGAGAAAAAACTGCTAAGGTTGGAAAACAGATTGTTACAATCTGGATCTATCTTAAAATTAAAGGCGATGTTATTGAGAAGGCCTCTTACTTCTCTGATTCTTTGGGAGGACTAATTCATGCTTATGGCAGTGCCTTAACTGAAATAGTGAAGGGGAAAACGATAAGGGAATCCTTATGGATTCAACCTGAAGATGTATCTGCAAGTTTGGATTTGGAGCTTGGTTTAAGGGAGCATTAGTTGAAGCTATCAATTACTACAATATCTATAAATCAGCTCCGTGGAAGAAAATGTATGAACAGAAATATTAAAAGGGTGGGAAAAAGGAGATGAAAATATGGAATTATTAATAGCTTTCGGCACAGATGACGGTGAGAATCTGGCCAATGGTCATGCAGGTGACGCCAAGTATTTCTATCTCTACAAATTTTCCGCTAATAAGGAAAAGATAAAGAAAATCTATGAGGTTTTGCCCAAGTTAGATGACCAGCGATGTGGATATAAAAGTTGTGGAGAATTTGCCAGGGCAGTAGCCGAAGGAAAGGCACCATGTTATGGATGTGTTACTGGTGGACCGGAGGTGGCTGCTAAAGTTTGTGAAATTATGGGAGCCAGAGTTCCTGAAGCAGCAATTCCTCAATTTGGCCCTAGTCCTAGGTTTTACCAGCCTAGATTGAGTGGAGGTAGAGGCATGGGCAGAGGTCTAGGTAGAGGTCTAGGCATGGGTCCAGGTCAAGGTATGGGTCGTGGTGGTGGCATGAGCTGGGGTTTTGGCCGAGGTCGGCAGGGAGGATAAAAAGAGAGGAGAGTATAATAGGTTCCTTGATCGTCGGGATTTTAAGAAAAAATACTAATGGAAGGAGCACAGTAAATAAAAATGATGGACTCTACCGGACGAGACCCTAGAGAAATGACCGATGAGGAAACAATGAAGTGGATGCAAGAATTAGTTAACAAGTTGGCGAAAGATAAAGGTTCTGCGGGAGGTGCATGTTCTCTCGAAGCCCTAAAAAATCCCGTTCGAAGAAATATTCTAAATGTTCTAGACGAAAGAGCTTTAGAAATAAGTGAAATTTCTGAAAGAGTAGGAGTTACGGGACCTGCACTAAGATTCCATCTTAACTTCCTTAATAGTTCATATTTTATACAAATAGAAGGTAACAAGGTTGACCTAACGCCTGGAGGCGTTTCTGTTGTTAGAAGCAATAAGCGGATTTAAGGTAGCAAGAGAGAGTATATGGTGAGTTCAGATTCAATTTAAAATGGGGAAGCCCCTATGTCTGTGTAAAAAGGATGAGGTAAGCATATCCTAGCATTCTAGGCTATCGCTACCTACTTTGTGATTATTGGGCTTTGCTCACCAAGGCTTCCTTTCTCAGAATTTCCAATTCCCACCAGATATCAGGTGTCATCTTCACATCATGCCAGTTTTGGGAAGCGGTAATTAAACTGGCATAGAGTAATCTTAGCTCTGAACTTTCAGTGGGAAAACGAGGAATCACTTTAGTTCTACGCCTCCTTTCTCCGAAAGTTCTCTCCACCATGTTGGTGGTTCGGATAGCCCTCCAATGAGGCTCAGGGAATTTGAGATAACTAAGCCACTAACTCAAATCCTGCTCCAAACATTCCATAGCTGAAGTGTAGTTGTTTTTGAATCGGGTTATGAGCTCTTGTCCTTGCCTTAACCCTTGCTCACAGTTTGGGGCATAAAACATCTGATGAACCAGTGGCTTCATCTCCTTTTGTGCCTTCTTGGGCAGCTTTGAAAGAATGTTTCTCATTTTATGTGCCAGGCAAGGTCGCTTAAAGGCACTGCGAAATACCTCTCTTATCGCCCGGCTTAATGCCTTATTCTTATCTGAGACCATTACCAAAGGCTCATTAATCCTCGCATAGCCCAGATCGAAGCCAAAAGAGGTCGTTTTTCGCTCATCACCTTGTTCAGAGAGCAGGAATTTATTGAAGGTAAACTAAAGAGCATTGATTTTCCTAGGGGAACACTCAGTAATAATACAAAAGGGCAAAGCTTGAATTCTATCCCATATATTGGTCTAACTCACGTATTCATCGGGGTACCGCTGTTGGGCAACCCTCCTCTACCTTGAGTATCATCCTTTTTTAATTTAACCAAAACCCCTCTTACCTCGGAGATTGCCGTGGGATACAATCCCTTACCCAAGATAGCTTGTAATTCAGATAGCGCCTCTTCTACGCTCATGGGTTACTTCCTTTAACTACCATATCGAGTATTCCATGATAAGCCTTAGGCTTCATGGCTTTGGTTCCTTCTTGAGAAAAATCTCGATGTTTCCGATATTCTCTACACCCTTGAGGCAAGAGAGCATGGCGACAATGACGTTGCTGATCATCGTCACTGGAAAGCCGGTCAAGGGTATAGGGCTATTATTTACATAAATAGAGATGCGCTCCTTTTGAGGCTTTATGAAGCCTCTTTCTAAAAGGTCGGCTAGCCCACTAATATCTTCAGAAGAAAACTGCCTGACTTTGCTTTCCAAAGGTTCGTCTGTAACTATGGCTACGAGTTTCTTTAAGGAACCAAGTGGCGGGCCGACATCTTTGCGGTGAACTTCTATTTTAGGCACGTTACCTTGCTTGAATCCCTCCGCGAGGATGATGTCGTAGTCCTCGCCCAAAAGGCGGGCTATCTCATCAAGATTGAGTTCTTGCGTGATAGGCTTAATTAGCACGAATTTTCTTGGGGAGCTAACGGCTGTAGCTTTGCTTCCAGCCTGAATATGGCGCCAGCTATCCTTTCCCTGTCTATCTAAAACCAAGTCGCCCATGGCATGCTTTATGGTAGCTATTTGATAATCCCTCGATTTTAGCTCCCTGATAAGTTTTTCCATAAGGGTCGTCTTGCCCGATTTCGATTCACCCACAATCGAAACTATAGGAAGCATCCTTTAACTTCCCTCCTTTTCACTCTTCCTTGCGCTATCTTTGATTTGCCACTCCTACAGGCTTCTTCCAGGGTTATTTCTTGAAAGCCAGGTAATCCTTAATCGCTTCCTTAAGCGTACTCGCTGCCAGAAGAGCACAATGAAGACTTTCTTCCGGGAGTCCTCCTAAGGCATTTAAGACATCATCCTGAGTAATTCTTTGAGCTTCAACAATGTCTTTTCCTTTAACTAACTCGGTGACCATGCTACCTGAAGCGATACTGGGCCCACAGCCACTAGTCGAGAAGCTGGCATTCATAATCCTGCCATCCTCCACCTTAAGATATATTCTCATATTATCCCCACAGGAGCCAGTTTGTTCCCCAAATCCATCAAAAGGCTGAATCCTACCCAAATTCCTTGGGCTGAGAAAATGGTCAATCACCTTCTCCGAGTATACCTTCCTCATGTCCTCCATGATAGATTCCTGTAACTCTTCAAACCTGTCACCAAATTCCTGTGTCATTTTCTCGCTCCTTTGGGGAAAAAATTTTATAGGTAAGCCCTACTTGCTTAATTGCCTCAGTAACTTTCGTGGTCAGCTTATCTTTCTTATCTTCAAAATAGAGGTGGCTTTTACATTTACAGTCGGTGGCACCAAAGCCAGGAATGGACTGGAATTCCGTAGCCAGGGCTCGAGCTAAAAAACACTCCCCTCGGAGACCGCCCTGAAGAGCGAAGGACTCGCTGGGGCATAGGATTATCTCCGAAACCTTCGCTTCCTTCAGAAGATAATCAATATGCCAGTGAGGCTTTTTGTTGTCCTTTAAGTAATGAGCTAGTCTTGCCTCGAATCCATTCATAGCTGAACCAACATAGGCATAAAAAGCTTTAGGGAAAGAGATACAACCTAACTTGCCTACGAGGATATCCTTTCCAGCAGTAAGCTCAGCTAACAATACGTAACTACCTCTCTTTTTTTTCATTCAGAACAGCAAGGACGTTAGCAAACATTTCAGATACAGCATCTGAGCTGTATTTCTCGATTTCCCCCTCGTCACATAGCCTGGCTAGCTCTGGGTCAATAGGTAATTGCCCCAAAAGCGGGGCCCCTGAAGCTTTAGCCATTTCTTCTCCTTTGCTCCTGCCAAAAATCTCCATCTTCTTGCTCGTTTCAGGCAATATTAGATAGCTCATATTTTCTACTACCCCCAGAACGCGCACATTCAACTTCTGTGCCATTTTCACTGCCTTCTTCACTATCATTTCCGTCAACTCCTGAGGAGTGAAAACATCAATGACCCCTGACATGGGTATTGTTTGCATCACTGTTAATGGAGCATCCCCTGTACCAGGTGGCAAGTCTATCACGAGATAGTCGAGCTTACCCCAGAGAACCTCTTCCCAGAACTGCGTAATAGCTTTAGACATAAGAGGGCCGCGCCAGATAACCGCTTCATCCTCGCTGGGCAATAGGACATTCATGCCCATGACCTCAATCCCAGATCTCGACAATATAGGTAAAATGCCTGTCTGACTGCCACTAGGATGAACGGCCAAGCCAAACATCTTAGGAATACTGGAGCCAGTGATATCAGCATCAAGCACGCCGACATCTTTATTCTCTCGGGCAAAAGCAGTAGCCAGCAAGCTAGCTACCAAAGACTTGCCTACCCCCCCCTTACCACTCATCACTGCTATTACATGTTGAATCTGATTAAGCTCTTTAGGCTTAGCCTCCACAAGCTCAACCTCAGTTTCTTCTACCTCAGGAAGCTCACGAATAACTTCAGCTACCTTATCCTTAAGCCAGCTATGATACTGGTCAGGGATTCCAGTTGAAGCCAGAGTGATTTTTGCTCTACCATTCTTGACCTCGATGCCACGGACTAAGTTCATCTGTACCAAGCTACGCATTACACCGGGGACGAGCACTTCGTTCATCGCCTTCCTTATTTGCTCTTCAATTGGCATAATATCTCCCTCCTCTCTCTAACTAATGGTCACATATATTATCGCCTGTTGCTAATATGCCTTCCATATGATCCGAAACAGCTTTCTCAGGCTCATCACCAAGCATGCCAACAATGGCCTCAATGCCGTTCTCTCTAAAAAGACCTTGAGCTCTAGAGCCCATGCCGCCAGCTATGACAACAGAAACTCCCTCTTCTGCAAGCCATGCAGGAAGAAGACCAGGTTGATGTCCTGGCGAAGCCACTATCTCCTTTCTTATGATCGCCTTTCTCGTCTCATCGACATCAAACAAAGCAAAATGACTACAAAAGCCAAAGTGCTCGCTTAGCCTGCCATCAGTAATAGGCACCGCATATCTCATTTGTCCCTCCTTCATATGTTTTTCCTATCATAAAAGCACTCCTCCTTATAGCGTAGGAAGCAGACAAGAGTCTGTCCAAATTCTTACTACCTCAGATTGGACATTCAATAGTTTCACTATCAGGGCTACGAAGGAGTATCTCTGATATTTCGCCACATTCCAAGCATTTGTATTTATAAATTGGCATCTCTGCCTCCTATTTACCTAGCTTTGCCAAAATAATTCGCCACAGCTCCTTTATTTGCTGAGTTATTTTGTTGCTGGAATACTCTACTACCGGCGAACCTTGAACAATTGCCTCGGTTACCACATTATCGAAGGGAATTTCTGCCGCTACCTCTATCTTTTCCCTATGACAATAATTTTCAATTTGATAGCTGTTCTCTTCATTGAGGTCATATTTATTTATGCAAACCAAGGGGGGGATGCCAAAGTGGCGACAGACACCAATGACCCTCTCAAGGTCATGTATCCCTGATAGCGTCGGCTCGGTTACTAGCAATGCCAGGTTTGCACCAGATAGAGAGGAGATAACCGGGCAACCTATGCCTGGAGGTCCGTCGGTGATAATATAATCCAAGCCCGCTTTCTCAGCAATATGCTTAGCATTCTGCCTCACCAGGGCTACCAACTTCCCTGAATTTTCCTGAGCAATGCCCAGTCTGGCATGAGAAAGGTAACCATATTTGGTGTTGGAAATAAACCAATGTCCAGACATGCTCTTCCGCATGGTTATAGCGTCAACAGGACAGACCTGATGGCAGAAGCCACAACCCTCACAGGATACTGGATCAACCACGTAATCCTCTATCGCTCCAAAGCGGCACACTTCCTGGCATAAAGCGCACTCAGTGCACTTCTCTTTATCGATAAAAGCAACTTGCCCACTCCAAAACTCATTTTTCTCCTTAAGCTCTGGCTTAAGGAGAAGATAGAGGTCAGCAGCATCCACATCACAGTCGGCTAATACCTTGCTTTGAGCTAAGGCGGCAAAGGAAGCCACTATGCTTGTCTTCCCGGTACCACCTTTACCACTGAGAACCACGATTTCTTTCATTTTGCTACCTGGCTAGTTAAGATTCCTTCGATATCCTGAAAAAGCCTGAGAAACGACTTATGCCATTGAGGCATCCCTTCTATTAAGGGAACTCCTTTGGAATAAAGCGTAGCGATGTTTCTATCTAAAGGGATCTTCAGTAAAATAGGTATACCTTGCTCCTGGCAGTAACTTTCAACTTTATCATCCCCGACACCATCTCGATTAATTACCACACCACATGGAATATCTAATTTTCTCATTACTTCCACAGCCAGAGAAAGGTCACTCAATCCAAAAGGGGTGGGCTCAGTTACTAAGAGGCAAAAGTCACTGCCTTTTACTGCTTCTACTACAGGGCAAGAGCTTCCTGGAGAAACATCGATGATAACCATACTTGTAGGGTCAATATGTCCCTTTACCTCTCTGATTATGGGTGGGGCCATTGCTTCGCCAACAGTAAGTCTCCCTTGAACAAATTCCAGGTTCCCTAAGCTAGCTCTCTCGACCACTCCTATTTCTCTCCCCTCTTCACTAATAGCAGATTCAGGACAGAGATAAGAGCAGGCTCCGCACCCATGACATAGCTCAGGAAAGACAAGCACCTTATTCTTAACTACTGCGATAGCGTTATAGGCACAAACTTCAGCGCACTTGCCGCAATAAGTACACTTCGCCTCATCCACTTTGGGGATAGGAATGAACACTGGTTGACTTTGATTCATGGGAGAATGGAGAAAAATATGGACATTAGGTTCTTCTACATCGCAGTCTAACAACTGAACTTTGCTCTTGCCGCTTAAGGTGAGGGCCAGGTTAGTAGCCACCAGCGTCTTTCCCGTGCCGCCTTTACCACTGGCAACAGAGATTATCATTCTACTCTCTAACCATCTTTGCACCACACTTGGGACAACTTAATTCGTAGCAAGGAGCACCTGTTTGATGAGAAATCCTTGTTCCACAACTGGGGCAAACGCAGCCCCCACCGGGGCCAGCCCCAGGGCGGTTTCCACCCATCCTTCCCATACCACTACCTCGCCCCATTCCTCTTCCTGTTCCTGGTCCCTGACCAAAAGGTCCCGTGCCATCTCCTCTAGGCATAAATCACCTCCATTTTCTACTACATCGGTGGCAGTCCACAGATTCCAGAGCTGCAAGTAGGGCCACTCATTTCTGAGGGTTCAGGTCCACTTGAGCCAGGGCTAAAAAATGAGGAAAAGAGCCTCTTGGGCTCACCACTATGGCATTTGGGGCAGCTTAGGCCAGCACTTCCTTCATCAATGGCTTGTCGAACTTCGAACTTTTGTCCACACTGAGTGCATTGAT
>CAZQDF010000063.1:0-7847 GCA_964592065.1 uncultured Dehalococcoidales bacterium
TGAATGAAGCGGAGGCGATTGCCCTCTGGGGAAGCACGAAATTAAATACGTGCCTGCAGCATCTACACGGACTTGGATTTCACAACCACGTAGTGCTTAAGCTTGGCGCTGAAGGAGCAGCCATGCTTGAAACAGCTACAGGTGTGGCGTTCGAAATTCCTGCCTTACCTCTCAAGGACCTGGGGTTAAATGTAGTTAACGCAGTAGGATGCGGAGATGTCTTTGCCGGAGCCTTCGCCGCCTACTATAGTATGGGTGCCAATCTGCGAAAATCGCTTACCATGGCCAGCGCTGCCGCAGGCCTTAACGCTACCCAGCCTGAGACTCGGGGCGGTCCCCAACGAGCAAACCTGGAGGCAATAGGGCAGCGTAGCCACGACCTTGGCTTCGTGGCTAGAGAGCACAAACTCCCTTAAGGCTAATTGGCAAGCCTCTAGAATCATATTATGGCGCTAACAACTCAATGACCTCTTCAATCGGCATTTTCAACGTTATCTAATTTATCTAACCAACCTAGAGGTATAGCCAATCGGATGAGAATACTTCATTATGGAAAACGGTTCTTTTTGTATTGGTAGAGCCCGGAATTGCCATCCTTAAATCCTGCTATTTGGAATGAATTCTCTCCCAAGTTTCTCTGAGAGCTAAATCGAATAGCGGGTCTAACGTTGTTGCTTTAAAGACAAGAGCTAATCCAATCACCTCCCCAGAGATGCCTACTATATTTGCAGGCAATGGCCTGACGATATTGTTTCTGATCATTGTAGCTGAAACAACTCCTATAAATAGGTAGGGCAGTCCTGAGCCAAGGATGATTTGACCTCTATTATATTGAGCCTCCTTCATATTTAGAAAGACGGGACTTCCACTCGAGCCAGGGAAAACCTGTGCGTCTATTAAAAATTGCTTTTCTCCATTGTAATCTACTCTTGGATGGCTAGCTGTTACCCCGCTTCGAAGCACAGGAAGATTGTGCTTTTGGTCATAGCGGTTATCGGGATATCCTATAAAAATTACTCCTTGTCCAGCATCAAGTTCAGGCTCAGTAAAGGTTGCAAATACTGTTTTGTCTAGAAACTTGTAATATATTTGGGAACCCAACTGGGAAATGACAGCCGATATATTAACACATGCAAGATCAATTTGGGGATTGGGATGAAGAAACAAAGCCCCTCCATAATCAGCTTTATTATAGCGTAGTGTTTGTCCCAATTCAGGAAGATTGGAATTGATCTTTCTCCGATGGAAGGTAATATTGAACCTACTGCTCCCAGTCAGCACATGTCTATTCGAAACCAGCAAAACCAAAGCCTCGCTTGGATTCTGAGGAAAATCGACTTTCACCAGAAAACCTGTGCCGATTCCTTGAGGATTACCCCTATCATCCAACAGCTCAATTCTCAGCGTTGAGAAAAGAATTTGTTCTATAAATGATTGAGGATCTAATGTATCTTTGCCCTCCATAGAATACCTTTCCTGCGTCTCCTTACTTTAGTTTACTATCATTCACGGGACCAGGCAAAACAACTTCCAAGGGAAGCACAACAAGATGGCTGGAGTTGAGTTAAAAGGGAAGGTGTGCTACATTCAAACTAAGGATTATGAGTGGCTCTGTAACATTACCGCCAACTACAGTTGAGCCGATTCGGCGTGCGTTTCCGGCGGAGAAAGGGAAGGCCTGGCACTATAAGATACATCCCTATTACACCAAGCAGCCTTCCAATGTGGTGGGTGAGTATATCCGCCACTTTTGTCCCGAAGGTGGATTAGTGGTTGACCCCTTCTGTGGCAGCGGCGTTACTGCTATTGAGGCTTTAACTAATAGGCGGCGAACAGTTTGCCTTGACCTCGACCCACTGGCAGTCTTTATCACCCGGCAAAGTTGCCTAGCTCCTGTTGACCTTAACGCCTATTGGGAAGCCTACCGCCAAGTAGAGCAGGAAAGGAAGCCAGTCGTAGAATTTGTGCGTCAAGCCTCCTCTAAAGACCTAGATGATTATGAGTTAAAGGAATGGTATCCCAAAGGGGTCAAGCTGCCATCCAATGCAGATAGAGGCTACGTGGAAGACCTGTTTACTAAAGCCAACTTGATAGCCTTGGCTCATTTAAGAGCAGCTATTATGAGAGTTCAAGATAAACAAGCAAGAGAGCTATTGCTATTTGTCTTCTCTGGCATCCTTGATAGAGCTAATATTACATACTTTAGAAACCCTTGCTTGAAAGGCGGTGGGAGAGGTGGAATTATGACCACCTATAGATATTGGGTGCCAAAACAGCCAGTCCAGCGTGATGTCTGGGGCTTGTTCGCCACTAGGGCAAGACTGGTAGCTAATGCTAAGAAGCAAAGCAATGCCCTCTTCGGAGATTTTGTCCATGAGGGTGACTCCTTCAATGTTCACTGCGATTCTGCGGAAAACCTACTCAAGTATGTGGATAAAGGCACGGCAGACTATATTTACACTGACCCACCCTATGGCGCTCATATTTCCTATTTAGATTTGGGCACCATGTGGCATGCCTGGCTGGGATTAGAAGTTACCCCTGAAGTGCGAGCTAGAGAGGCAATTGAAGGCGGAGAGCAGAAATTTGATGAAAAACATTACCTTGATGTGCTACAGAAATCCTTTGAACAGATGTTTTATGCTTTGAAGGACGAAGCTTGGCTATCCCTAGTATTCCACCACAAGGAAACCAACCTGTGGTATTCCCTTCGGGATATGCTGCGCTACATTGGCTTCGAGTATATAAATACAGTAGCCCAGCCATTGGCTAGACCCACATTCCACAAACTTAAGCACCCATTACGAGTCTTGGGTGAAAGCCTGATTGTGAACTTTCAGAAGACTGCCAAAAGGAAAATATCCCAGCCCATGTCCCTGCCAATGGCAAATATAATTAAGAATGTTGCTGAGAGAGTAATTTACCGCGATGGAGGGGCAACCACAGAGGAGATACTTAGGGAAGTAGTGCCAGACCTTTTTGATAACGACCTTTTCTTTGATGCTGCCTCCAAGAGCATAGGCGACATCTTGGCAATCCTCGAAAGCGACTTTGACCTTGACGAAAATAACCTGTGGCAAATCAAGGCTGAGCGCCAAGTAGGAAACTTCATTCCACCAAGAGAGCGCATCAGATACTATGTCATAGGCTATTTACGCAAGGTAGGTAAGGCAAACTTTGACAGTATTGTAACAACTATTCTGCCACTACTCATAAACGGGCATCAACCTACGAGGGCGGATATTGCTGATGTTCTAAATGAGGTGGCAATTTCCTATGATGGCGTCAACTGGGAGATAAAAGACCCCAGCGTGCTGGTAAAGCAAGGCATTTTGCCCTTGTTCGTTACCGAAAAAATGGAAGAGTACGAAATTCCTGCCAGCACTGCCCATAACCAGCATATCTATCGCCTCGCCATACTTAGCCAGAAGGCTGGATTTGTCCCTTATATTGGTAAGCAGGAGAGAAATGACCCTATGCTGGCAGGGCTTAAACCACTGACATATCTTAATGTGAAAGCGGAGCCTGTTCAACAAAAGCGAATTGAGCAGATTGATATAGTCTGGGCGCAAGCAGATGGCACTCCAATATGGGCTTTTGAAGTAGAGGAGCATACATCCATTTTGAGTGCCTTGGAGCGCTTTGTGGCTTTGTTATCAGCTATGCCAGCGTTAGGCAAAAGCCGGCAATTGACAATCGTAGCTCCGAAAGCCAGACGCAGGAAACTCCAGCAAGAGCTAACCAGTTCATCTTATATTGGGCATCCGCAATATTTAGAAAACAAAATCACCTACATGTTTTATGACGATTTGGAAGCTGCATTTTCCAGATATAGCCGCCGAGCCAGCCTCCGCCTCGAAGAGCTTCATGCTCTATGCCACCTGCCACCAACAGGTTAAGCAAATAAGGCAGTTGCTTTACTAAGAAGTCGTCACAGCTTATACCAAGGATAACTAGGTTATGAAACGTTACCTTGTAAGTTTTACAGCGAATACTCCAATCTGCATTCATCGCTTGCCCACTTTAGAAGCCACAGAGGAATCCAAAATCTTCCGTAATGAACTCCATTTCACAAACGAAGAAATGGTTATCCAGATTTACGATAATGTTGTTCAATATAAGTCATTTACAGGGAGGAACGGATTAAGGATAGATGTCGCGCTAGATTCGCTTGATATCATGTCATCTGTAGGTAAAGCAGGTGCCTATGCTGATGGGATGCTGAGCTTTTTGGTGTTGGCCACCTCGTCTTATGCCACTGTTGTCAAATTTGATTTCGCCTACGAAATTACTCCAGGGGTAGATAAACACGAGTATATGAGAGACTTTTACTTAGAGGATATCCAACCCCTGATTCAAAGAAAAGTAAGCCCCAATATCTACCGGGAAATTTTTAAGGCAGTTGCTGGCCATGAAGATGGAATGCAGGGTATTACTACGAAGAGAGAATGGCATCAATACACTTGTCTCCAAACGGCGGTACGCTGGTTTCGTATAGGCATAGGAGCGGAGGATGTTGTGGATGAGTACGTATGTTATTGGATCGCATTGGAAGCTCTGGATAACTTACTTCCTCAAGATGTAACTGAGCTTCCGCGAGCGAAATGTGCCAAATGTGGATACGCCTTTGATAATTGCCCTGATTGTGGACAGGATCCTGGAATCTTTGCTACCGCGTCCCCGCTATATGGGATTGAAAAACTTGCACGAGATACAGGCCTTCCTGCAGAAGAATTTCGTAAATTGAGAAAGCTGAGGGGAAAGATTTTCCATGGGGGAGCAGCTCTACTAGTAACAAGAGAACGAGACGAGACGCCGCTTGTAGAATCTATCCGTACCAAAACTCCCATGGTGAGAAACCTTCTCATTTATGGCTTGGGCGAAGCTCTCAGGTTATCAAAGGAGGCTGTCCAACAAATCAAAGAGCATGAACCGCTAAAAGAAGGACAGACGATGCGTTTGCGACTCAAGACTCACATCGAACACGTCGGCTCCACTTCGGTTACAGAAATGGGCTATCCTAGTCATCCTTCTATTGAGGTAATATCACATGAATTGAAGAAGATAGAACCGTCTGGCAACGGCAGATTGACTGATTCCACCTGGTCAATATCTCTGAGGCTCGTTAACTGCCGAATTCCTGAAAACACCAAAACTAGAACTGAGATATGGAGTAACGTGCCCACTATCACAGGTGTAGGCAACTTATCTTTTGACGTGCAGAGACGTGACAAGTAATGAGGATAATAAAATGATCCCCGCTACCTCTCCGCAACCTCAACGACTTTATTTCTGCTTCTGAAGCCGGTGAGAATCCCGACCTGACTCTGGGGAACGCTGAAATGCCCTGCCTTGTTCACGGTGAGGAACAGGAGGGAAAAGCTCAGACATACCTTGCTTAACCCTTCCGCAGCTGAAAAATCTCGGCCAACCCGTTGAGCTAAAGCTCGGGCCCGATGAATCTGGGCAGGAGCGATATTCTGAATCCCCTTTGACCACAATCCAGAATGCATCAAGGATTCGGCAACTCGATCCGCTGAAAGCTGATAAGGATTGGCATCAACCATTGGATGATGTTCACCATGGTAATGGCTAATCATCACATCCGTGGCATCTTCCAGCGCCTTTTCAATGGCAACCTCCACTCTCTCAGCCACGGCAACTTGGATTGGATGTGGCAGCAAGCCAAGTCGTCTGTATCCCAATGCCACCCCGGGATCGATAACCACTTTGCGACTCTTGGTCTCAACCAAACAGCACAAGCCACGAACGCCCGGTGACTCCGCACCAAGTATTTCTATCCGCATCAGCCAATAACCTTTTGAGCTTGGAGAATTATGTTTCCGCCCATAAGAAGCAGTGACTCCCTCGAGGGATATATGGGCTATAGTATCAAAAGCTTTAGCCAAGTGCATGGCTAAAGTTAGGTCAATGAGGTAAAGGGGTGGTAAGATTACCGTTGGTCAACAAGAGCCTCCCCCCTGTCGCTACAGGGCGGGTGCTGAACATAGGCAACGTGGTATCCTGGAAAGTCTTTGCATAGCAGTTAATGTCAGAAAGAAAGGCAATATCCCATAGGTGATTTCCTTAAGGAAGGCAAAACCTTAAATGCTCACCATGCCCCTTCAGAGACCCTGTCCCAGTATGTAGACGAAGGCAACAAAAATTAAAATGTCTGAATTTCGTAGTCAATTGAAAGATGGCTTTCTCTCAGGAGCCAAAAAAGGAGGGGGTACTTTTGCCTGGATATGTAAAATTATTATCCCTGTTTCTTTTGCTGTGGCTGTTCTTCAATGGAGTGGTTGGCTCTACCGGATAGATTTTTTGTTGGACCCCTTAATGAGATTAATCAATCTGCCTGCCGAAGCAGCGCTCCCCATCATTGCTGGAATGGTAGTAGGCAATTATGCGGCCATCGCCACCATGGCAGTCCTTCCTCTTACCGTTGAACAGATGACATTGGTCGCAATATTCAGCCTGATTGCTCACAGTCTTATCATGGAGGGAATTATTCAGCTTCGGTCCGGTATTAACATCGCCAAAATAACCCTGGTTCGTATCGCTGCAGCTATTTTAACAGTGCTCGTTGTTTCCCAATTTCTTGGTGATACCAGCCAGAGCATTGTCGTACCAGCCGATTTTGTGGCTCATACTCCATTCGCTGAGGCTTTGCGGGCCTGGGCTGCTGGCATGCTAAGTCTATCCATCAAAATTCTGGTGATCGTCATGCTGGTCATGATTGTGCTGGAGTTGCTAAAATCTCTCGACTGGATCAAATACTTACACAAGGTCTTCAGGCCTTTCATGAGAATTCTTGGACTTTCAAATCAGGCTGTAATGATGTGGGTAGGTGCTGCTGCTTTTGGCTTAGTTCTCGGCAGTGCTGTTATTCTGGAAGAAGCTAAAAAGGGAGTTTGGGCAAAGGAAGAACTGGAGCCCATCCACATTTCTATTGGTATCAATCATTCTATGGTGGAAGACCCTGCTTTATTCCTGGCATTAGGGGTGAATGCTTTCATGTTGTGGGTCCCCCGGTTTGTCGCAGCCGTTATAGCAGTTCAGGCTTTCCGAGCTATAAAATATCTTAAGAGGAAATTAGTTCATAACTAGTTCTTGTGGCATGATACTTTATGCATAATCCATCGCGGGAGATGCCAGGAAAGCCAGTAGTCAGGCCAGCCTTCGCCCCAAAGAGCTTCACGCCCTATGCCACCTCCCGCCAGACTCAAATTAGGCAGGTTACACCAGCACTATATAGTTTCATCTTCACCCATATTGGTCTTCCTTAATTTCAATAACCTTATGCTTAGTCTTAAAGCCGCTGAGAATCCTGACCCGGCTCTGGGGAACGCTGAAATACCTTGCCAGTAATTTGATGACTGCCTGGTTAGCTTTGCCCTCCTTGGGCGGTTCTTTGACCCTGACTACAAAGCTATCCCCTTCTTGGCTAACTTCCTCGGTTTTAGAGTTGGGCTTTACCTTGACTTGAATTTTCACTGACCAGTTCTTCCTGGACTAATAGTTAGCTATAAGTTGAACCAGGTGTGAGCTAATTTCCCCTAAGTATAATAGTTTTGTGGCTGTACGAGTAGCTTTATTAGAAAGGTTTCTCCCAAAACCGGGCTGACCAGCCTCGCCGAAGTTCTATTTGACAGCTAAAAAGGTCATATAGTATAATAACAAACGCTCTGAAAGGAGCTAAGCTCAGCACATTAAAAATTGAATAGGTTTTGTGTTCTGTCTGGTGTAGGTTAAAGAGAAAGGGCGTAGGGTGGATGCCTTGGTATCAGCAGCCGAAGAAGGGCGCGGCAAGACTGCGAAAAGCCTCAGTGAGCTGTCTAGCTAGC
>CAZQDF010000064.1:0-7652 GCA_964592065.1 uncultured Dehalococcoidales bacterium
TAACAAGGCAGCCGTACGGGAACGTGCGGCTGAATCACCTCCTTTCTAAGGAGTCTAGAGAGAAAAACTTCGAGATTCCTAGGTCGGTCAATAGGTATCGAAAGCCTATTGCTAAATTCTTGATTTTTCCTTCCTTCCACTATTCAGTTGTCAAAAATGTTAGTTACATAACGAGTCTTCAGAGTTTCATTTTTTGCTTCTTACTTCATTATACCCTCATTAATGGTCATTTGACGCCAGCTCGATAAAGGGTTAATATGGGGGCGCAATGTATTACTTGGATTATTGTAACGAAGTAAAGAGGGAATATGGACTATACATATTTGGTAATAATAAGTGGACTTGCTTGTCTCGTGGGCGGCCTTGTAGGATACTTTATCAGGCAGATAGTAGCCAATCAACAGATTCGAAGTACCAAAAAACAAGCACAGGGATTATTAGATGAGGCAACAACCAAGCATGCCGAGTTACTCTCTGCAGCTAGAGAAGAAGCTATCAAGGTTCGTAATGTTGCTGAAGCAGAGAATAAGGAACGCCGCCTTGAGTTACAGCGAGTAGAAAAACGTCTCAATCAGAGAGAAGAGACGTTTGAGCGGAAATTAGATTCTGCCGATCGACGTGAGCGTAGCCTAGATAGCAAAGAAAAAGATATTGAGAAAGTAAAAGCTGCACTCGAGGAAATAAAGGAAAAAGAGCTTGCGCAGCTTGAGTCCCTTTCTGGAGTATCTAGCGATGAGGCAAAAGAGCTTCTACTCCAAAGTATAAAACAGGAAGTTGAGGAGGAAGCCTCACGACAAGTTCGGGTGTGGGAAGGCCACATAAAGGAAGAAGCTGAGAGGGATGCCCAAAGTATCTTAGCCACAGCTATTCAACGTTGTACTACCGATGTCGTTTCAGAGACAACGGTATCTACTATTTCCTTACCTAGTGATGAGATGAAGGGACGACTTATTGGCCGTGAAGGGCGCAATATCCGAGCTTTGGAGCAATCTACTGGTGTTGATCTCATCATAGATGATACTCCAGAGACTGTTACCATCTCGAGCTTTGATCCTGTAAGGCGTGAGATAGCGCGTATTGCCTTAGGCAAACTTATCCTTGACGGGCGTATTCAACCAGCTCGTATCGAGGAGGTAGTAGAAAAAGCTAGAGGTGAGGTTGAAGCTACTATTCGTAATGAGGGTGAGAGAGCTGCCTATGAGGCTGGAGTGACGGGATTACATCCTGAGTTAATTAAGTTATTGGGGCGACTTAAGTTTCGTAGTAGCTATGGTCAGAATGTTTTACTTCATAGTCTTGAGGTTTCTCATCTAGCTGGAGCGATAGCTGGCGAAATTGGAGTGAAGATTGATGTGGCCAGAAAGGCTGGGCTACTTCATGATATTGGTAAGGCGGTGGATCATGAAGTTGAGGGGCCTCATGCTCTAATAGGCGCTGATTTGGTTAGGCAGTGGGATAAATCTCGTGAGGTGGCTCAAGCTGTTGCTGAGCACCATGGTGAAGTACCAACCACCAGTGTTATGGGCTTTATTGTTGCCGCGGCTGATGCTATAAGTGGTTCAAGGCCTGGAGCTAGGCGAGAGTCCTCGGAACAATATTTGAAGCGTGTTAGGGACTTAGAGGATATAGCTGCCAGTTTCTCTGGAGTAGAAAAAGCGTTTGCTATTCAAGCTGGGCGGGAAGTGCGTATCCTCGTGAAGCCGGATAAAGTCGATGACTTGACTACTTTGAGATTAGCTCGGGATATCTCTAAGAAGATAGAAGAGAGTTTGAGCTATCCAGGCCAAATAAAAGTAGTGGTGGTTCGGGAGACCACGGCGATAGGTTACGCTAAGTAGAATTGAGAATACTAGCGATAGGAGATATCATTGGCAAGCCTGGCAGGAAGGCGATAAGGGAACTCCTACCAAGCTTGCGTCATGAGTACAGAATCGATTTAATAATAGGCAATGGCGAGAATGTCGCTGGTGGCATAGGGATAACTCCAAGCACCGCACGGGAGCTTTTTGATTCTGGTATTGATGTAATAACTACAGGCAATCACGTCTGGGCTCATAAGGAGATCAATCCCTACTTAGATGGCAGCCTTGCTATTATCCGTCCATTGAATTATCCGCCTGGCACTCCTGGTCGTGGCTATTTGTCTAGAAATGGGGTTGTGGTAGTCAACCTTATTGGGCGTACTTTCATGGGCAATTTTGATTGCCCCTTTCGAGCTATGGACCAATTGCTGGCTAAACTTGAAGGCAAGTCAACTATCATTATTGTTGACTTCCATGCCGAAGCAACCTCAGAAAAGGTAGCCATGGGCTGGTATCTAAATGGGCGAGTTAGTGCTGTGCTTGGCACACATACCCATGTAGGCACTATTGATGCTCGTATATTATCTGGAGGCACTGCTTATGTTACTGACATAGGCATGGTCGGACCTATGGATTCAGTTATTGGGGATGACCCAGACTCTGTAATCAATCGTTTTCTTACCCAGATACCTAGGCGTTTATCAGTAGGGAGTGGAACAGTGACCTTCAATGCAATTTTAGTCGAGGTGAGTGAGGAAACTGGTGAGGCGATAGATATTAGACGCATCCAAAGATAGTGGATTAAGTGTGAAGCTAGGCTTCATTTTTCGTACTGATAGTTTCCGATGTGAAACTTATCTCTTGGAGAGCTTGTTTATTTAGCAGCTAAACTCGAGTTTAGAAATGGCATGCCTGGTTTATTATGAAATTGAGGGTGGTTTCCTTCGAGATGATATTTTGCTCTTCACCTTTTCCATTACCTGCGACATTATTTCACCAGCTTTGCCCTGAAGAACTATTGTAGCTTGGTGGTCAAGTGGTGTCGGGCTGAGGTTAATAATAGCTAGCTTGGCCCCGGCGCTTTGGGCATATGCTGGCATGTATGCAGCAGGATAAACAACGAGGGAAGAGCCAATGACAATAAAAAGATCGCAATTCTGTGAGCGACGAGTAGCTTCCATTACTGTTGTCTGAGTCAGTGCTTCACCGAAGAAAACAGCATCTGGTTTTACTATGCCATGGCAATCGGGGCAATCAGGGATTTCAATTCCCTCCCTTATCTGTTGTAAGACTTCTTTCAGGGGAAAACGTTTGTGGCAGTTTAAGCATACAGTGCACTGCATGTTGCCATGAAGTTCAAATACTCTGTCTTGGGGGACTCCTGCCTCTTGATGAAGGTTATCAACGTTTTGGGTGATAACACAATCCAATTTACCTAACCGGTAGAGCTTGGCGATAGCATAATGGGCAGGATTGGGTTCAGCTTCCATAGTGAGGCCACCTTCAGTGAGCATTTTCCAATGTGTCCTACGGGCCTCTGGGCTGCTGAGAAATTTTTGAATGGTGAATTCCTCGGGATCATATTTGCTCCAGATTTCCCCGGGGCTACGAAAATCTGGTATACCTGACTCAGTGCTCACCCCAGCGCCAGTAAAAACTACAACTCTCTTGGCCTCCAGGATTAAGTTGGATATTACATCAATTGAATAATTCAAATCCGCCATTTGGATACTTTGTCCCAACTGGTGCATACTGCCACAGAACAATTGGCTATGCCATAATGGTTGCTTCCCATAGAATAGCGCAGATTTTAAACCCCGACTTTGACTACTCTATCTATGCCACTTAGGTCAGGCATTAATTCAATGCTAGCTTGGGGGAAATGGTTGTTTATCAGTGAAGCCACTGCTTCACCTTGGTATTGCCCTACCTCCAAAAGGAAGTGACCTCCATGGTTAAGCTTTCCCGGAATTTGTTCTAGCATCTGCTGCATCTTGTCTAGACCATTTTTACCACCAACTAAAGCTATTATCGGCTCAAAATTGATTATTTCTGGGCTCAATGCCTGCAGTTCGCTATCTTTAACATAGGGCAGGTTAGCTACTATCATATCCACAGGCTTGGGCAACGGCTCAAGCAAATTTCCCTGGAGAAGTTCCACTTGACTATCAATTTGGTGGCGACGGCAATTTATCTCAGCTACCTGAAGTGCTGAAGCTGAAATATCGGTAGCATAAATTTTAGCTCGGGGTAATGCTAGGGCAATGCTAATAGCAAGGGCTCCACTGCCTGTGCCGATGTCGGCTATGCTAAAGTTTTCTAGAAGAGAGTAGGAGTAAATAAACTCAATAGCCTTTTCCACCAAAAGCTCAGTTTCTGGCCTGGGGATAAGGGCACGCTCATCGATGTAAAACTCAATGCCATAAAATTCACGACATCTTAAAATATAAGCGGTAGGCTCATGGAGAAGACGACGTTGTATGAGACGTTGCAGGTTGGTTATTTCCGCTGAGGTTAATGGTCTTTCTGTTTCAGTGTAGAGTTGTGTTTTGGATATTCCTAGAACATGGCATAGTAAGAGCTCAGCCTCAATGGAAGCATCATCAATTCCAGCCATAGATAGCGTATGGCTGGTTGAGCGTAAAGCTTTGCTTAAAGTCATGAAAGGGCTGCTTCTAAGCGTTCGACCTGCTCTTTGGCGGTCAAGGCCTCAATAAGTTCGTCAAGCTCCCCATCTAAAATCTGTGGTAGATTATGGAAGCTTAAATTGACCCGGTGGTCAGTAAGACGGTTCTGGGGAAAATTATAGGTACGTATCTTCTCTGCTCGCTCGCCGCTGCCTACTTGACTTCGTCGCTCTCTATCTATGCTTTCAGATTGCCTCTGCTGTTTTAAATCAAATAATCTGGCTCGGAGTACTGCCATGGCTTTCGTTCTATTTCTTATTTGGGACCTCTCATCTTGGCAAGCAGCTACTATGCCTGTAGGCAAATGCGTGAGACGGACTGCTGTAGTCACTTTATTTACATTTTGCCCTCCAGCGCCTCGGCTATGAAAGAATTCCATCTTGAGGTCGTCTGGCTTAATATTTAGTTCAATTTCTTCTGCCTCAGGCAGAACAGCCACAGTAGCTGTCGAGGTGTGAATTCGTCCCGAAGACTCGGTGGTGGGCACTCTTTGCACTCGATGAACGCCACGCTCATATTTAAGCTGGCTAAAGGCGCCTTTGCCTTTAACCTCGAATACCAGCTCCTTAAAGCCACCGATTTCACTCTGGTTGCTGTCGATGATTTCCACTTGCCAGCCTTTGGCTTGAGCGTAGCGACTATACATACGAAATAAATCTGCCGCAAAGAGGCTTGCTTCCTCACCGCCGGTACCAGCTCTTATCTCAACAATGACATCTTTATCATCGTTGGGGTCTTTGTACGTTAGAGATAATTTGAGCTGATTGAGGAGGTCGTTTTGCTCTTGTTTGAGCTTATTCACCTCTTCCTTGATGAGAGTTGCCATTTCTGCTTCTGAATTGTTTTTAAGTAGAGTTTCGGCTTCAGCTAATTCTTCGTTTTTTGCTTTATATTCCTGGTATATACTGACTATACTTTCAAGGCCAGCTCGCTCTGTGGTCAGCTCCTGTAGCTGCTTTGGGTTAGTAGCTATCTCTGGCTGAGCTATTAGCTGGGTTAATTCTTCGTACCTCTTCCGTACTAATTCTAGCTTATCAAGCATGGCTAGGCTTATTATAATATAGTGACATAAGCTACTCAAATTTAGGCGTTAGCCATCAACTTAAGCTGGGCAGAATGCGGATTGAGACTAAACACCATACCAGGTAGCTACGCTAGCAAGTGGCTCACGGGTGCTTTGAAATTTGTTTGCTGGGAAATTCCAGTCAGGATAGCCAATAGCTATTCCAATTGCAATTTTCTTGAATTCAGGGATGCTGAGGATTTGCCTTATTACTTCAGGATAAAATACAGTTGCGTATTCTATGCATGTGCCCAAGCCAAAGTCTATTGCGGCAAGTGCGATAGTCTGGCTCACTGTACCGAGGCTGAACATCAACTGGGGAGCGCTGGGTTCTTCATCCGTAGTGATGATAATGGCATTTGGTGCATCGAAAAAGCGAGCCATTTTCAGCATCCATTGCTTTCTCCTGTCCTTATCTCTTCGTGCGATATGCATAGCTTGAAACAGAATCTTTGCCAACTCTGCCTGCCGCCTTCTGTAAACACCTGTAAGGGAAGGTTCTCGCCCAAAATCGGGGTGAGGCTCCTCTTCTGACGCGAACTTTTCCTCTAACGCATCCTTTAGCTCGTCTAGCACTTTGCCACCTAAGACGATGAATTCCCAGGGTTGGCTATTACAAGCTGTAGGAGCGCGGGTTGCTGTTTCCAGGATTTGAGCCAAAGTTTCTCTAGGAATAGGAGACGGACTGTAGCCTCTAATGCTCTTTCTCGACTTTATAGCTTCTAGAAATTCCAACCGAGTATCCTCCCTCTTTAGAATTAAAATAAGGTGAAGACAAGATAACATAGGAGCGAATGAGGTTCAAGCTCACATTCTGAACTTGGTGTGCTGAATAGAAGCTATTAGATGACTTCTACTACCGTTAGGACAACATAAGCCTGGGGAAGGTATAATGTAGCTAGTAAATATTAAAACCTGATTGGAGCGATAAGTATATGAAAGCTAGACGGGATTGCCATGAATGCCTGCAAAGGCTGGTCTATCAAGCTGCAAAGCTGGCAGACAATAATGAGCAAATTAGGGAGAGGGCAATAAAGGAGGGATTGAAGATTCTCGAGGAGAACTTCTCAACTAACGAAGTGACCATTGTAATTGCCGCTAAAATTCACGAGGTTATAAAGGAAATTACTGGCAACTCTGACCCTTATCGGGCGATGAAGGATAAGGAAATGGCAATCGCCAGGGAATTATACCCTGAGCTGTCATTGCGAGCCGAAGCTGCGAGCCGAAGGCGTGGCAGGAAGCGAAGCAATCTCTATAAGGATGATTTCACGGATTATCTTAAGCTTGCAGCAGCAGCGAACACTATAGATTTCTTTAGAGGGCCTGGTTCTATCGAGGTGGATATAAGAAGGCCAGTAAATTTTGCTATAGATGACTCGGAGCAATTTGAAGCGAAGTTGAAAGATGCCAATAAAGTTCTATATTTGGCTGACAACGCTGGAGAAATTTACTTCGATTTGCCTCTGGTTGAATGGATGAGGCGATTTGCTAATGTCATCTATGTAGTTAAATCCCTGCCTGTTCAGGACGATGCCACCTTGGAGGATATCAGGAAGGCTGGATTAGAGAGCGACTTTGGAACGATTATCACAGGCACAGCTTCACCAGGAATAGTTTTTACTCTAGCCTCAGAGGAGTTTAAGCGGGAATTTGAATCAGCAGACCTCATACTGGCCAAAGGGATGGGACATTACGAATCCTTGTCCGAGCTTCCTGGTCAAGGGAAGTTCTTCTATTGCCTCATGGCTAAATGCAAACCTGTAGCTCGCTCACTGGGGGTGCCTGTGAATAGCTATGTGGCTATGCTACAATGATTCTAGTTAAGCGCAAAACTTCTTCTAGTTCTCTCTCCCCTGGTGGGAGGGAGTGCATCTATTCGATAGATTTGTAACCCTTCGGTTTCTTGTTGAACCTTTTGGCTTTTTCGTCAGTACCAGCCATGTTGTAGCCAGGAACATCTTGCCTACTAGGGCTGACCGCTGATGGTTTGTGCCAAGGTTGTCCTCCCAGTGATTATTGGTTGTTAAACCCAACAGGCCCCCTGCGGAGGCTGAGATACATGGGTAACACTCGGGGTATGATTAGTAATGATATTAA
>CAZQDF010000065.1:0-7545 GCA_964592065.1 uncultured Dehalococcoidales bacterium
CTTTAGTTGGCTTGCCAGCAACTTTTTTCTCCTTGCCCGCTCTGCCTGCTATCATTGTTACTGCGGCGCTGGTTGCCTTCTCCGGGCTTTTTGCTCCGCTTGCAGCTCAAATTCTTGGCTGGCTGGCCTGGCTCTTTTCTAGCTATTTAGTTTTCGTGGTTGAAGGCTTTGATGCTTTGCCCTTCTCTTCACTCCAGGTGGCTGTTGCTAAGTGGCAAGTGTGGGGATACTATATTGCACTTACAGCGGCCATAGCACTCCTTGGTAACAGAAAACGATTGCCCGGCTTCTTTTCCAAGTTAGTTTCGAGGCGTAAGGGGAATGACCAGAAACGTCGCTAAACCCTGGTTGCGTGGTCACAAGAAATGGCTCACCCTCGCCCTCTTGGTAATAGCCATCCTGGTCTGGTCTGTCGCTCTCACCACGCCCGATGACAAGCTTCATGTTAGTTTCCTTGATGTAGGGCAGGGAGATGCCATATTGATACAAACGCCCAACCGCCAGAACATACTAATTGACGGCGGGCCTGACCCACAGAGAATAAATTTGGAACTAGGTAAAAAGCTTCCCTTCTGGGATAGGACGATAGACCTCATGGTATCCACTCAGCCTCAGGCTGACCATGTCACCGGCCTGGTGGAGGTGCTTCAGAGGTATAGAGTAAAACAGGTGCTCGAACCAGAAGTGCCTTATGACTCCTTTATCTATCGGGAATGGCTTAAGCTGGTGGAACAGAAACAAATCAAGCACGAGATAGCCCGGGTGGGGCAGGGGATTGGTTTGGGCAACGGAGTCAAGATAGAAGTGCTCAACCCGCCAGCAAAGTTATTCGAGGGAACCAGCCACGATGTTGATAACAACGGAATAGTGCTAAGGCTGAGCTGGGGCGAGGTTAGCTTTCTGTTTACAGCCGACATAAGGCAGGAGGCGGAATTTGAGCTTATCGGGCAGAGAGCCAATTTGAGAAGCACCGTGCTGAAAGTTGCCCACCATGGCAGCAAGACGTCCACCACGCCACAGTTTCTAGCAGCGGTTGACCCCGAAATAGCCGTGATTTCAGCAGGGGCAGATAATCCCTTTGGCCACCCCAGCCCTGAAGTGGTGCAGAGATTGGAAGAAATGCTGGGTGAGAACAGAGTTTATCGAACGGACGAGAATGGCACCATCGAGCTTATTACGGATGGGGAAAAGCTGTGGGTGAGGATGGAGAAGTGAGGAGATCTTATATTGACCTTATCTCCTCCCGCATAAATCTTGTGTAGGAGATAGCGAAGCATATAGCCGCCAAAGCAATTATGCTTACTATCTGAGGCCAGGCGAGCAAAAGACTCTGGTTGAAGGGGAGAGGAGTCTCCATCCTTCCGGTAAAGGTGCTCATCATTATTAGTGCTGGATTAAAGCTAGCCTGCTCAGGAGTTAACAGGGCGGAGGTAGCTTCGCCATAAAGAGTGGCGGGAGAAATGCGTCCAATTGCCCCTGAGATTTCATAATGTTTGGCTATCATCCCCATAGTGGAATTCTGATCAACTGGGACCACGGTGCTGGCAATGGCGCTAGCAATCACGCCCATAAAGACGAAGAGGAACAGCCACAAGCCTATGGAAGCCAGTATGGAAGTGGTGGAGGATTTGAACAAAACGGAGAAAAGAACGGCCAACGCCATCCAGAAGGCTCCATAAATTACGCTTATCAGGGTAAAGAATATGAGCCGCAAAACCTCATCCGAGCCTGGTGGCACGCCAACGATGCGAAGTCCCAATCCAGCAACGATAGCAATTACACTCACTATAATGATGGCCAGGATAGCTAATCCGGCGAGAAACTTGCCATTGATTACCGAATCACGATAGATTGGTTGGGATAAAAGCCGGCTCAGGTTGCCGCTAGTTCGCTCACTATTTACGGCATCGAAACCAAGGGCTATGCTTATAATGGGGATAAAAAGGGCCAGGAAGAATAGGAAAGATAGCGACGCTCCGCCAGAGAGAGTGAAGATTCTGAGAAAGATAAATTCGGTGCTTGGAGTTACCACGCTTCTTATATTTTGGATAGCTGAATAAGTAGCGAACATTGCCGCCAACAAAACTAGAAGAAAGAGGATTAAGAACCTTTTACTAGCAAGATGGTCAGCCAGCTCCTTGCGAAAAATAGCAGACATAGCTAAGCCTCTTTAGAGTACTTTTTGTAAATCCTCTCCAGGCTATATTCTTCGATTTTCATTCCAACCAGTAGGCTGCCACTATCTACAATTACTTTGGCTATTTGTCCTCTCAAATCCTTAGCACAGCTAATAAGTAGGGAGTTACCAGAACTTTGCACTTCCATCACCCCTTCAACATGTTTTATGGAATCGATAAGTTCAGGATTCGCTTGAGCTACCTCAGCCTCAATGCTATATTGCCCGCCACCTATAGCCTGCTTTCCCAAGCGGGCTATAGGCCCTTCAGCTACTAGATGCCCCCTGGCTAATATGCCTACCTGAGTACATATCTTCTGCACTTGAGGTAATTGGTGGGAGCAAAAGATAACGGTTATCCCTTTCTTAGCCATCTTCACTATGAGGTTGAGGATGTCATCAATGCCTTTGGGGTCTATACCAGAGGTGGGTTCATCAAGAAAGACAAGCTTGGGCTCCTTGATCCATATATCAGCTATACCTAATCTCTGTTTCATCCCCCGGGAGAGTTTGCTAACCTCCTGGTCTGCTACCTGAGATAATTCCACTGTAGCCAGGAGGTCATTTATGACCTCCTCAATTTCCCCCCTCGGCAGGTTATTTAATTCGGCAGTATATCTCAAATTTTGCCTTGGAGTTAGGTCTTCATAAAAGCCAAACTTTTCTGGCAGATAGCCAACGATACGCTTTACCTTTAGAGGCTCTCTGGTTGAGTCATAGCCACAAACTTGCGCTGTCCCTGAGCTAGGCTCAGTAAGCCCGATAAGCATTAATATGGTCGTCGTTTTACCTGCGCCATTAGGGCCAAGGAAACCAAAAATTTCACCTTCTTCTATACGAAGATTGAGCCTGTCAACGGCAGTAAAACCATTGTAAGCTTTGGTTAAATCTTTTGTCTCGACAACAACCTGACCCATTCCTTATCTCCTGCCCAATTTTCTAAAGCCTACTGCCAAGCCAGCTATCACAGCAACTACGATGCCAGCCCCTATCCACCCCCATCTGGTAGATGTTCCTACTGTCACCCTGATATCCAATTCAGGGGGTGCAGTTGAGGTGTTTGGGTCAGTATCAAATTGCAGAGTCGTCATATAGTCCCCAGCTATAGCCTTGGACGGTGGCTTTACGGTAACTTCAATCTCCCGCTGCTCCAGCGGAGCCATGCTCTCTATATTATCTGGATTAAAGGTTATTCTCCACTCTTCATTGGCGATTCCAGATGGCTTGCTTGAATAGAATGTTATTTTGTTAAAAGTATCTGTGCTCGTATTGGTGAGTATGATAGAGAGATAGCTCTCCTTCCCGGCTGTAGCCTTAATATTAAGCCGCCCGGTATCCGTATCGGCCAGGAAGCCATACCTGGCAGTGATTCTAGCTGTAAGATCAACGCTGGCTCTGACATCCTCCGCAGCAGCTTCCAGTGTTATGGTATAGTCTCCGGGCTCTGGGTATAGCCAATACGGCGATATAGCAGTAACTGCAAGGCTATCTGGATATGTGCTGCTTGGGTCGAGGCTAACAGCCGATAACTGGGCTGTGTCGTTTATAGACTGCGTTATACGCACTGTCCATCCAGGAGGTCCCGTGGCTAAAAGGTCAAAAATCTGTGGCTCTTCTCCACCGATATACGATATTTTGATTGAGAACGAAAAAGAAGAATCAGCTGGCCCGCGCTGTACGGGATATTTAACTTCAAACTCGATTCTTTCTTCAGGCAAGGAGCTTTGCTCCTCCGATTGGGCTGCAATTGTTCGCTGATTTACCAGCCCGCTGAATATTGCTAGACCTAGCAGAAGGCAGGTTACAAGGCAGGTTAGTTTGAATTTGCTCATTTTGAGAACTCCCCGTTATAATATTTGTTACTATTTTAGCTCAGTTGGTTTATTATATCAACCATAAAGGAGAAAGGATTTCATGCCAAGGATAGATAATCGAGCTAATAATGAACTTCGCCCAGTGCATATAACCTTGGGCTATCAGAGCTTCGCTGAAGGTTCAGCTCTTATAGAGCTAGGGCAAACAAGGGTTGTGTGCTCCATAAGCATGGTGGAGAGGGTGCCCGGTTTTCTCAGAGGCAGCGGAGGGGGCTGGCTTACTGCTGAATATGCTATGCTGCCTCGCTCCACACTTACTCGCATACCCCGTGATAAAGTAGGAGGAAGAAACCAAGAAATCCAACGCCTTATCGGTCGCAGTTTAAGGGCAGCAATTGACTTAGCTTCCCTGGGAGAGAAGACCTTCATTGTGGATTGTGATGTGCTGCAAGCAGATGGTGGCACCAGGACAGCAGCTATCACTGGCGGATATCTCGCTCTATTTCAAGCCTGCCATAATCTGAGAAAGCAAGGCCTTTTGCCCTTTATGCCGCTCAATAAAGTGATAGCTGCTACCAGCGCTGGCATTGTGGATGGTAACATGCTACTCGACCTTTGCTACGAAGAGGATTACCGCACTGAAGTTGATTTCAACGTGGTAATGACAGACGAAGACGAGTTTGTGGAAATTCAAGGGACTGCTGAAGGTAAGCCTTTCTCCAAAGAAGCTGCCGATTCCCTGCTTTCGTTAGCCCATGAAGGAATCAACGAGCTATTCAAAATTCAGAAGGAAGCTCTAAGAGCTTTATCTTAGACAGGACCCTGCGCTTATAATATTGAGCAGCTCGCAAGTTACATTCGAGCCATCATTAGCAAGAAGGCTTTAGTTCGTCATCTTTGCGATGGGTTTGGAGCCTAACCAGCCATATTGGGGCTCAATATACAAATTTGCAGCCTAGGCTATACTTGGTAAATCGCAAATGGCGGCTGGTGTCCTCAAAGCTTCCAGGCTGGTAATTATAACCGGGAACATCCCAGGATGAGCCATGCTGGCAACAAGTATGTAAGAAGGCTTATCTGGATGCTTCCGTAGTATCTGCCATGACTGTGCCTAGGTATCGAGCTTACTTCCAACACCGAGTTGCTGAGGGTAAATCCAAGATGCATATCATTGTGGCTGTAGGTCGTAAGCTTCTATCAGCCTTCTATGCTATTCTGAACAGGGGTATTCCTTTTGACCCTAACTGAGAGGTGAATTGTGCCAGTTTGCACGGGTAAGGCATTGATAGCAATATACTAGTCATCAACAAAAGCCAGCACAGCACCTTTTTTCAGACCGAAAAAGTTGCTATAATAAAGCGCTTCTACAGAACATGAGACTCTAGATGCTCCAAATGGAATACAAGAATCAAAGGAGGAACTTATGTCACAAAAAGTAACTAAAGAAGAGCTTTTAGCCAAAGCGAAGAAACCAGCGGAAGATGCTATGAAACTGCATGCATTTTACCGTGGCAAAATGCAAACAGTGCTCAAATGCCAAGTTCGTGACTTTAATGACTTCGCTATCTATTATACCCCTGGAGTTGCTGAGCCTTGTAGGGCGATAAAAGCAGATGAATCAAAGTTTCATGAACTCACCAACAGAGGGAACACTATAGCTGTGGTTTCTGATTGCACTCGAGTGCTCGGCCTGGGAGATATTGGGCCTAAGGCAGGCTATCCCGTGATGGAAGGAAAATGTTTGTTATTCAAATACCTCGGTGATGTTGACGCAGTGCCCATTTGCCTGAATACCAAAAAACCCGACGAAATTATTCAGGCAGTGAAATGGCTAGAGCCATCATTCGCCGCCATCAACCTAGAAGATATTTCTAATCCTAAGTGTTTTTATATCCTTGACCGACTAAGGGCAGAGGTGGGAATTCCAGTATGGCATGATGACCAGCAGGGAACAGCGACAGTAATGCTAGCCGGGCTGGTGAATGCTTTAAAGATCGTGGGAAAGAAGATAAGTAATGTGAGAATTGTTCTGAACGGGTCCGGAGCAGCTAATGTCGCTTGTGCTAGGCTTCTCTTTGCCTATGGGGCTAAGCCTGAGTCTACCATAGTAGTTGACAGTAAGGGCATCCTCCATCCAAGAAGAAAAGATATAGAGGAGAGGAAAGAGGAATATACTGATAAGTGGCGATTTTGTGAAAATACCAACGCCGAGAGAAGAATCGGTGATTTAACTGAAGCATTGAAGGGTGCTGATATCCTCATTTCTTACTCCAAGTCGGGACCTGGGGTTATCACACCCGAACAGATCAAGAGAATGGCAAAGGATTCAATATGTTTTACCTGCGCCAACCCTGTCCCCGAAATCTGGCCTTGGGAAGCTAAAGAGGTAGGAGCCAAAATTGTAGCCACTGGCAGGTCTGATTTCCCCAATCAGGTAAATAACTCCATAGGTTTTCCCGCTATCTTCCGTGGTGTTCTTGATGTAGGTGCCAGAACTATCACTGACGATATGTGCATTGTGGCTGCTGAATCGCTGGCGAACTATGCCGAAGAGCACGGCATAAGCGAGGAATACATCGCACCAACAATGGGAGAGACAGAGGCCTTTATTCGTGAGGCGGTAGCAGTAGGGATGGAAGCTCAAAAGGAAAACATTGCCTCGATACAAATCAGCCGTGAGGAACTTCGCAAGAAAGCCGAGTCAATGATAATGAGTGCCAAAGAAACACATGACGCCTTAATAAAGGCAGGCTGTATCGCTCCTGCAGTAACCGATTAAGGAGGACAAAGGTTATGAGGGAAATCAAAGTTGATGATGTCATCCAGACCATAGCTCGCTTGTTTGAACACTCCTGTCATTATCTTCCTGAAGACTCGCTAATCGCTCTCAAAAAAGCGCGGGAGGAGGAAAAATCTCCTGTGGCACGCGACGTATTCGATAGGATACTGGAAAATTGTGAAATCTCCGGCAAGGAGCAAATTCCCCTTTGCCAGGATACTGGTGCTGCTGTAGTTATGCTGGAGCTAGGCCAGGAAGTTCACATAATCGGTGGTGACCTCTACACAGCGGTTAACGAAGGGGTGCGCCAGGGATATGCCAACGGCTATTTGCGTAAATCCATGGTAAATCAACCTTTTTCTGCCAGAAGAAATACCAAGGATAACACCCCAGCTATTATTTATACTGATATAGTCCCCGGTGATAAGCTAAAAATTTCTATCATGCCTAAGGGAGGGGGCTCTGAAAACTGCTCTCGCTTAACTGTTTTACCTCCTGCACGTGGTCGTCAAGGAATTATCGATTTCGTGGTGAATCTTGTTGATGAGGTTGGCAGCAATCCCTGTCCCCCTGTCATTGTTGGCCTTGGCATAGGAGGAACGACAGATAAGACCATGGCACTAGCTAAGAAGGCGTTGTTGCGTAAAGTAGGAGAGCCGAACCCAGACCCTGAAGTCGCCGCACTGGAAAGGGATATCCTAGAGCAAATTAACAACCTGGGCATTGGAGCAATGGGATATGGTGGCACAGTTACCGCTTTAGCGGTTCATGCTGAG
>CAZQDF010000066.1:0-7418 GCA_964592065.1 uncultured Dehalococcoidales bacterium
GCTCCAAAGAGGTATTATAGAAACTGCTAAAAGTTCTTTTTGGTATTATTTCCCCAGGATAGGGAGAAAATTCGGGTATGATTTCAGCCTCAGCGCTACCTTCAATGCAATGAGGCGCAAACATTTTGAATTCTGGGTCATCGGGTGCATGGTGGTCACATAGATAGAAGATTTTTGAGTTCTGTTCTAACTCTCGTTCCAGCAGTTTCCTGACATTGGGTATGATACTTCGGGCGTCGATGCCGCAGTAAAGTGGGTAACCTTCCTCGAGAAAACCACGCAACATGTCCGATACAATTACTACCCTAGTCATAGCTTCGCGCTAATTCAAATAATTGCGAGTTGATGCTCTTAGTTGCCCTAGCCTACCTGCTTTCCAGCATCAAGTCCTGGCGTGGTCACGTAGATAGAGTCCACCTTCACAATAACCGCAGCCTCAGGGTTGAGTTGAGCGAAGTCTGCTTTCACCATCTTAACCCCCTCGTCGAAGATCTTTCCAGAGCTTTCAATTCTAGCATTACCTTTAAATTGATACCCTTCTGAGTCTCCTCTCTTCCATACCGATATTGCCACCCTCGGGTTTGCCTTTATGTTTTCCATAGTTTTCTTCATGAAGTTATTGACCAGCAGAAACTCATCATCAGAGAGCACTTTGCCAAAATGCACAGGAATTACATTGGGCTCACCATTTTTGGTGGCAGTAGCTACAGCAAGTATGCCTGCATCTCCCACAAGCCTCTTCATTTCATCGGTAATTTTTGCCATTTTGTCTCCTTTTAAAATTATTCAACTGGCTTACAAATAACTAAGCTACTTACGCAGTGTCTTTAGCCTTCTTCCTACAAGCCTTCCTGAGGGTATCTCCTGTGATTTATCTCCTTGCCTTAAGTCTAGTGTCTGAAATGGCGTGCGCCTGTAAACACCATAGCTACATTATATTTATTGGCCACTTCAATCACCTCTTTATCCCTTACAGAGCCACCAGGTTGAATAATAGCCGTAACTCCGCCCTTTGCTGCTAATTCAGGACCATCGGGGAAAGGGAAGAACGCATCTGAGGCAAGAACGCTGCTTTTGACTCGCTCGCCTGCTTTTTTCAAAGCTAGCTCCACGCTTACTACCCGGCTTGGCTGCCCAGCTCCCATGCCTAATAACGTTTTATGTTTAGCGATAACAATAGCATTAGATTTTATGCTCTTAACTGCTTTCCAGGCAAAGAGCAAGTCCGATAGCTCCATTTTCGTAGGTTGGCGTTCAGTTACTATGCTAGGCTGGAGCTCCGATTCGTTGAAAAAGTCTGCTATTTGAGCTAGAAAGCCACCCTGCACATAACGAAAATCGAGCTGGGGTTCCTTGCCCCGCTCAGGCTGATAGCAGCCAGAAGGTATTTTAACCAGACGTAAGTTTTTCTTGCGTCCTAGTAGCTCTAGAGCCCCATCTTCATATCCTGGGGCAATGATAGCATCGTAGTGGCTTTTATCTATTTCCTGGGCGGTGGCCAAATCTATAACTTGGTTGCTGGCTACCACACCGCCAAAAGCAGCTACTGGGTCACCGGACAAGGCCTCCTGATAGGCTTTAGCCAAGTTATCATCGCTGGCGAGTCCACAAGAGTTAGTGTGCTTCATTATGGCAATGGTAGGAGCAACGAAACTGCTGAGCGTATTTAAGGCGGCATCGAAATCGAGCAGATTGTTGAAGGAGACCTCAGGGCCATTCAGTTGACTCAATGAGGACAGGCCATCTTGTCTTTGTTTCACATCCTGCTGTGTGTAAAAGGCAGCTTTTTGGTGTGGGTTCTCGCCATAATGCAGGTCGCAGGCTTTTTTCAAAGATATAGTCATCTCTTCAGGAAGAGTTTCTTCACTAAGATATTGAGCAATGGCAGTGTCGTAAATAGCCACATGCTGGAAAGCCTTTTGAGCTAGCCTCTTTCTTGCCTCCATGTCCATATTCCCCTGGTGCAGCTTTTGCAAAACCTGGTCATAATCCGCAGGATCCACAATCACTAAGACCGAGGGGAAATTCTTGGCCGCCGAGCGAATCATAGTTGGCCCACCAATATCAATGTTCTCCAACGCCTCACCCAAGGAAACATCCCCTTTAGTTACTGTTTCTACAAAGGGATACAGGTTTACCACCACTATGTCAATGATTTCAATGTGGCTTCGAGCCAGCTCATCTAAATGCTGGGGCAAATCACGTCTTGCTAGAATGCCACCATGGACTGCGGGGTGCAAGGTCTTTACCCTGCCATCGAGAATTTCAGGAAAACCGGTGAGCTCTGAGATACTATGCGCTTTGATTCCAGACTCCTCAAATGATTTCTTAGTGCCCCCAGTGCTGAATATTTCGATGTCTAGCTCTTGTAGGCCTCGAGCAAAATCAGCCACGCCTGCCTTGTTTGAAACACTTACAATAGCACGCATAATTCCTCCCTCTATTCAAATTGTTTTTTGGCTTTCTCGAGCTCATATCTTAGTAGACTACAAGCTAGTAATTTCTTATTGCCGGTAACACTCAAATCTTTCTCTCGACACATTGTTTTTAGTTCCTCTAGGGTATGGTCACGATCCATCTGGATAATCAGCTTCCGAATGACATCAGAGATACTTTGCCCTGTTTCCATTTTCAGTCCCTCCTTTGCAGATATGGATTAGAAACTCATCAAGTGCTCCTATCCTAGTAGCCTCCAAGCTAAAGTTTTCTTATCTCCAGGGGTGCGCAATCCTTTATCTCTACACATTTGTCTTAGCTCCTTTAAGGTGTGATTCTTATCCATCTCAACAATCTCGTTGAAAAGGGTACGAGAGATATTTTGTCCTATTTCCCTTTCTAGCTTCTCCTTCGCAGATAATTGTGTTAGGAACCTATCAAGTGCTTTCACCACAATCACTTCCTCGACAGCCCGTCGGCTGCTAATTGCACGTGACTTTATGACTTTTGTTTGTTGGAGCTTCTTCAATTCATCATCCACTTCACGCTTGAATCGCTGATACACCACCAGTCCATGTTTTCCAGTGAATTTCCCAAATTCAATGATGAGTGTTTTCTTTTGCTCCACTGCTTTTCCTCCGCGGCTAATTCTAGTTGTCTGATTTGTCAGGCATAACCGCCCAATAAATTGGGCAACTACATTTTTAAACACCCTCCTATTATCACCCTTTCCTCCCCCTTTGCCTTTACTACTTCACCGATAACCTTGGCTCGAGGTAAAACAGTAGTGAGTTTAGTTACCTGCTGAGGTGAGCAAACAATTGCCATACCTATTCCCATATTGAATACTCGATACATCTCTGCCTCTTCCACCTTGCCCTTTTCCTGTATCAGCTTGAAGATAGGTAGAATATCCCAGGAATCCTTCTTCAAATGGGCGGCAAGACCCTGAGGCAAGATGCGAGGTATGTTTCCTATAAACCCACCCCCAGTGATATGAGCTAAGCCTTTGATTAGGGGCAAGGCTGGTTTAAGTTCGTGGTAGTAGCAGCGGTGGACCCGGAGCAATTCCTCGCCCAGAGTTTTCCCCAGCTCAGGATAAAAGCTATTTAAGCACGAGGCACTATCATCTATTCCAAAGATTCTTCGCACTAATGAATAGCCATTGGTATGTAAGCCAGACGATGGTAAGCCAAGGATTATGTCACCTGGAGCTATAGAGCTGCCGTCAATAATATCTCTCCTTTCCACCACTCCAACAATGAAGCCGGCTAAGTCGTAAGTTCCTTGGGAATAAATACCTGGCATTTCAGCAGTTTCACCACCAATTAGTGAGCATCTAACTTCCTTACAGGCTTGAGCTATGCCGGTGATAATGGCCTCTACTTGCTGGGGCGCAAGTTTGCCCATAGCAACGTAATCGAGGAAGAAAAGTGGCTCAGCACCACAGCAAAGAATATCGTTAACACAATGGTTGACGATGTCAATGCCCACAGTATTATTTTTCCCTAGTAAAGAAGCGATTTTAAGCTTAGTACCTACTCCATCAACGCTGGAGACCAGGACTGGCTCATCATATCCTTTGAACTGGAACATGCTGCCGAAGGAGCCGAAATTTAACACTTGAGAACCAAGGGTAGATTTGGCTTGCTTGGCGATGGATTCTTTTATCCTATCGGCTACCTCGATATCGACGCCAGCGAGGGCATAAGCCTTGTTGTGAGTGGAACGAGGCAATCTAGTACTTGACTTCACTAAGTTCCTCTTGGGGAAGCGATTCCAAAGCTAGTTTGTCCATCTCTATTTGTACCGGAACGGGATATTCCCCAGTAAAGCAAGCAAGACAGAAAATATCTCTGGGCAGATTCACTGCCTGAATCAAGCCATCAAGGCTAAGGTAGCCTAGTGAATCAACACCGAGGTAATCTCTGATTTCCGGCATAGTCTTCCTGGCAGCGATAAGTTCCCATTTAGTTGCCATATCCACTCCGAAGAAACAAGGATACCGAATAGGCGGAGCGCAAATGCGCAAATGAACCTCTCTGGCACCAGCTTTCTTAAGCAAATTAACTACATGTGGAGTAGTGGTACCACGAACAATACTATCGTCAACAACCACTAATCGTTTCCCAGCGATTATCCGAGAGAGAGGATTAAATTTTAGTTGAACACCAAGCTCCCTTATCCTTTGGTCGGGCTCGATAAAGGTGCGTCCCACATAACGGTTTTTCAATAAGCCCTCACAATATGGAATACCTGAAGCTTTAGAATAACCGGTACCGGCAGCAGTAGCTGAATCAGGAACACCCATGACCAAATCAGCATCAACAGGATATTCTTGAGCTAACATCCCACCCATAGCTTGCCTTGCTTGGTAAAGTAATTTACCTTGAATGATGCTATCAGGACGGGCAAAATAAATATATTCAAAGATGCATAAAGCCTTTTTCTCACTCTTCCCATGGAAGCTCTTCACGCCATCACTATCGATAACTACAATTTCCCCGGGGGCAATCTCCCTAACAAACTGGGCGCCTATATGATCTAGGGCGCAGCTTTCTGAGGCGATGGCCCAGCCGCCGTCAATGGTTCCCAAGCAAAGGGGACGAACTCCCATGGGGTCACGAACTCCAATGAGTTTATCTTGAGTCATGATTGTCAGAGAGTAAACACCTTGGAGGCGATGCATGGCACGCTTTATTTTTTCCTCCCAGTTCTTACCAGAGGAGGCTAAAATCAAGTTAGCGATAACTTCAGAATCAGTGGTGCTGTGAAATCTATAGCCCCGTTCTTTAAGTTCATCATGAAGTATTTTGGTATTAAGAATATTGCCATTATGAGCCAGCGCAATGGTCAATCCTTCTGACTCAGCTATGATAGGTTGAGCATTGGCTGGCTTATTAGAGCCTGTGGTGGAGTAGCGGTTGTGCCCAATGCCAATATACCCTTTGAGTAAAGCAAGGTCGTTTTCAGTGAATGCCTGAGAAACTAACCCCATGCTGGTATGAATTTTTATTTCATTACCGTCAGTAACAGCGATGCCAGCACTTTCTTGACCACGATGCTGTAACGCAAAGAGAGCAAAAAAGATAAGCCGAGCTATGTCTACTCCCGGAGCATAAATTCCAAAAACACCGCAACTTTCGTGCATAAAAAAGTTGCCTTCACCCTAGATTATAGAGTACCCTAGCTTTTTGGTCAATTTCTATACAATAATTTTTCATAGTGCTATCATATAGCACATTGCTGAGGAGACTTATATGTTAGAAATGGAAAGAAAAACAGATATCATTACCAAATTTGGGGTTAAGGAGGGTGACACCGGTTCTGTTGAAGTTCAGGTAGCCTTGCTTACCGAGAGGATAACTCAACTAACAGAGCATCTTAAATCGCATACCCATGATAGTCACTCTCGGCGTCCGCTTCTTAAATTGTTAGGGAAGCAGAGACGGCTTTTAGTCTACCTGAATAGGACAGAGCCTGAGCGATATCATTCTCTTATTGCCAAATTAGGATTGAGGAAATACCATGTTTAAGGTCTTTGAGCGTTCCATAGCTGGTCGAGTGCTTGCTGTTGAGATAGGGAAACTAGCTCAGCAAGCTGATGGTGCTGCTGCTGTTCACTATGGAAATACAGTAACTTTAGTTACTGTTTGCGCTAGGCCCGAACCTTCGGAGAAAAGAGATTTCGTGCCACTAACAGTGGATTATGAAGAGAGGCTTTATGCCGCCGGTAAAATACCAGGTAGTTTTATAAGACGAGAGGGGCGCCCCAGCCAAGAGGCAACCATAACCAGTCGGCTTATCGATCGATGTTTACGCCCTCTTCTATCCAAGGAGTTTAACCATGAGATGCAGATTGTAGCTACAGTGCTTTCTGCAGATAAGGAGAACGACCCTGATATTTGTGCTCTTATTGGTGCTTCAGCAGCTTTAACCTTGTCAGATATCCCATTTTTCGGTCCTGTGTCAGTAGTGCATGTTGGCTACTTAGATGGTAGTTTAGTTTTAAACCCTACCCTACCTCAAATGGAAAACAGCTTGCTTGATTTGGTTGTTGCTAGCACCAAAGAAGCCATAGTAATGACAGAAGCAAGTGCTAAGGAAAGTTCTGAAGAGCTGGTCCTGGAAGCGATCAAATTTGGACACGAGGCTAATCAAGAGATCATTAAGCTCCAGGAAGAGCTACAGCAAGCTTATGGCAAGCCCAAGATAGAAATCAAACCCAGAGATATCGCTCCTGAACTTCTAACTCAAGTCGCTTCCATGTTTGACGGCAAACTGACTCAGGCTCTAGAGCAGCCAAGAAAATCACAACAGGAGCAAGCCTTAGCCTCACTCAAGCAAGAAGTGAAGCAAGAATTAAGCGAATCCTTCTCGGAAGATGAGAGCAGCTTTGTGATTGAAACTCAGCTTAAAGCAGAGGTAAGAAGAATAATACTGCAGGAAAGGCGGCACATAGATAATCGCCAGGCTAATGAGATTCGCCCTATTAATAGTGAAGTGGGACTCTTGCCTTGTACCCATGGCTCAGGGTTGTTTTCGCGAGGGGAAACACAAGTTTTAACCATCACTACTCTAGGGTCTCTACGCCAAGAGCAGTCACTGGATGGCTTGGGCTTGGTGGAAACTAAGCGCTTTATTCATCATTATAATTTCCCTCCCTTTTCTGCTGGGGAGGTGAAACGGATAGGGACGCCAGGAAGGCGAGAAATCGGGCATGGTACCTTAGTGGAGCGTGCTATTACCCCGATACTACCCTTGGAAGAGGATTTCCCCTACACTATTCGTTTGGTCTCTGAAGTCCTTAGTTCCCACGGAAGCACATCTATGGCCAGCGCTTGTGCTTCAACCCTCTCCCTAATGGATGCCGGTGTACCTATTACGGCTCCTGTGGCTGGAATAGCTATGGGACTGGTTACTGGGAAAAACGGGGACTACGTTATCTTAACCGACATAGCGGGCATGGAAGATGCCTATGG
>CAZQDF010000067.1:0-2521 GCA_964592065.1 uncultured Dehalococcoidales bacterium
GAACTATTTCAGGATGCTTTCTTTTAAAGTAAGCCTGTTTAAGATTAAGCAGGTCGGTTACCGAGATGCGGTATGGAGGCCGGCGCGTCCTGAGCTTTTGCATCAAGGCATCCTTGATTGAGCGGTTAGCCTCAATATGTGATACATAAGATGCGATATCAAAATCAGTCATTTTACTGCCGTCCTATATTATAGTATTTTACTGAAGATAAGTTCATCATGTCATTGCGAGCCAAATTCCCTCTCCCTTGACGGGAGAGGATTAAGGTGAGGGTGACGGGCGAAACAATCTCACGCCTCTTGCTACAATTTTCACTGCCACGCTTTTAACCGCTTGAAGGCATCAAGCTTCTCTCTGTCACCAATTTTAGCTTTGCCCAGAGCCTGAGCCAGAAATTGTATACTGCTATCGTAAGTCTTCCTGTCCACAGGGTAGGGATGACCATCTTTGCCACCATGGGCAAAGCTATAGCTTGCCGGGTCTCGCAGGCTAACAGGAGTGTCATAAATCAATTCTGAAATAAGACTCAGGGCACGAAGTGTTTTGGGTCCTATGCCTTCGAGAGCTAGCAATGATTCAAAACTCTGTGGCTTATGTTCATAGGCAGTAAGAAAAATCTTGCTCAACCTATCAGGATGAATATCCTCAAGGCTGATATAGGGTCGCCGAGGCAAGTTTAATGTTTTTAGCCTATTTAACTGATTTACAATTTTCTCTGGTTTTTCCTCAGCGGCAATATGAGCAATCGGGTTTCTGGCTTCCGTGCTCTCTGAAGCCACCAGATTCAATGCCTCTCCTCTAGTCTGGGAGCAAATAGCTGACTGGGGCTCGCAAACAAAGTCGGTAACCTTTCCTCCCTGCCAGTGGTACCTTCGGGCATAGTGGTTAAATTTGTTCATACCTTGCTGAATGACCGCCCAGGAGCCATCAATGGTAAAGAAGAAGGTATGATGGTAGAGCTGATAGCCATCTTGAAGGGCTGAGTTATCTACTTTGGCTGACATGCGACTGGCATAAACTAAAGGTGACGGATTCACCTTCAAGAGATGCCCAAAGTTCTCTATCTCCAGTGGGGTTTTCCGTGAAGTCCTGCCCTTGCCGCCGGCGACAAATAAGCCAAGCTCTCTCTCCAACCCTCGCATCCCCTCCTTCAAGGCGCCGCAGACGGTGGTGGTGACTCCGCTGGAATGCCAGTCATAGCCCAGGACACAGCCCAAAGCTTGGAACCAGAAAGGGTCGGATAGGCGGCGCAGTACCTCCTCAGAGCCAAATTCCTCGACCATGACAGTGGTGACCTCTCTGGCAAGCTGGCACATCCGCCCAAACAACCACGGAGGCACCTTACCATAATGCAAAGGCAGGTTAGCAATCCCGGTTCTCTGTCCTGTGCTGGACATATCCTCTTCCAGAGATATTATACAACAGCATCGCCCTTATGATATTGCCATTTTTGACGCGAAAGGGCTGCGCCCATTACTCGTCGCATAGACTACTGGACATATGCTGGATTTCGTCTATACTTAAGTCAGACGAAATCCAGCAATATAGATGAGGTAATTGGAATGACCATAATTCCTGATAAATACCTTAAAGTCACTCGTGTATTTATAGCTTCACCTGGTGACCTGAATGCTGAGCGAGGGATATTTCCCGATGTTATTGAAAAGGTGAACCGCATAAAGGCGAAATCGAAAGGGATACTATTGGAAGCCGTAGGCTGGGAAGATACTTTGCCAGGAAAGGGCCGTCCACAAGAAAAGATAAATCAGGATGTAAAGAGTAGCCATCTGATTGTAATGCTTTTGTGGAAAACATGGGGCAGTCCCACCGGAAGATACTCCTCAGGGTTTGAAGAGGAGTATGAAATAGCCTGCGCAAATGATAAGCAACTTTGGTTGTATTTTCGTGATATCCCTGATGATATGCTGGCAGACCCCGGGCGACAGCTGCAGGGAGTGGTGGAGTTTAGAGACAAAGTAGAAACGGAAAAGAAGTTCCTGTTCAGAAGATACGAAGACGAGAATGCATGGAAAGAGCAATTTCTTGATGACTTGTGCAGGTTCCTTGATGACTTACCCCCGGTTGCTTTCCAGTTTGATAAGTTCGCCGAATATGGACAGCGAATTCAGCAGTTGGAAAGAGCAGTAGGAGAATTCCAAACTGAGCAAATCAGGGATGCCTATACCTGGGTGGAGGAGGCTAAAGAACAAGCAAATTCTGGGCATATAACCAAGGCAGAAGAGTATTTTGCCAGGGCCATTGCAAAATACCCGGGCCCTTACATAGTCAATAGTTATGGGTTGTTCTTAACGAGAATTGGAGCGTTGAAGAAAGCGGAGGAGAGGTTTATCCAGATAAAGCAACTGGGCGAAATCATGGGAGAGAAGAGACTCAGTGCAGTTGCCTACAACAACTTGGGCAATGTCTATAGCACCCGTGGAGACCTCAAAGCTGCGGAGGAGATGCATGAAAAGTCCCTGGCTATCAATGAGGAACTGGGACTAAAGGAAGGCATGGCAA
>CAZQDF010000067.1:2621-7391 GCA_964592065.1 uncultured Dehalococcoidales bacterium
GTAACTACGGCAACCTGGGCAATGTCTATAAGACCCGTGGAGACCTCAAGGCTGCGGAGGAGATGTATAAAAAGTCCCTGGCCATCGATGAGGAACTGGGACTAAAGGAAGGCATGGCAAGTAACTACGGCAACCTGGGCAATGTCTATAAGACCCGTGGAGACCTCAAGGCTGCAGAGGAAATGTATGAAAAGTCCCTGGCTATCTTTACCTCAATTGGTAACAAGATTATGATCAGGAAGGTTAGATCATCAATCAAGCAATTGACGAGGCTAAGGAAGGAAGACTGAAGAGTGTTGAATGATACTCTGATGGACTGGTTAACACAACATCTAATCAACTAGTATTATCTCATCATGATAACCATAGATGGTGGGGCAAAGTCGGGAAGCGGAACCATAGTGCGCTATTTCAGCCTCTTCTTCCGAGAACTTCATATACCTCTCTGGCTAATCTTACCTGTTCTTCTTCATTCAAACTGAGGCCGCTTTCGAGTCGGTTGATGTATTCGTTGATTTCAGTGTTTTTCCTTCTTAGTTGGGCTATCTTCTCATTCTGATTCCTGATTCCCTGGTCAAACTCTCCTAAATCCAGACCGAGGCTAAATCTCCTGTCCAGAAAGGAAAGGGTGAGCTTTATAGCTAAAAGGTCTTCCCCGGCAGCCAAGTAAAATGGTATCTCTGGCCAAAGGCTCAGCCCGGGAATCTGTCTCCTCTTAGCCGCCCACAGAAGGTAACTACTTATAGCTGGCGGCCCCTCCCAGGTCATATCCTCCAGCCCATAGCCCCGGAGCGTTTTCTGAAATTCGGGCTGATTGTAAACTGCCAGTATTTTTCGAGGAGCAGTGTGGGCAGCAAGGGAGGGAGTTCCGCTGATGGTGTACAGCTCTTTGACCTGGCAATGATGTTCAGCAAAATCTAGTACTGCCGTCAGAAACCTATACCATTCGTATTTAGGCTCTTCAGAGCTGAAAACCAAAAGGTCGTGGCTCTGGCAAGCCCAAAATTTGCTTTCTGGAACCTGGATTAAGTCATCCTTAAATGTCGCTCCTCCCAGAGGGAAAAAGCCCGCAGGCTTGATTTCGGCAACCCGCTGAGTCTCCAATTTTTGGTTCAGGAAATGGATAACCTTGGAGCTCAACTTGCCGACATCATGGTTCTGCCAGCCGACAATCAAAGAAGAGTTTCGAAGCTGGGGAGCTTGATAGATTTCAAACAGACTTTCCTCCACCCTCCTCACCCCCTTTCTTAAAAAGCCCCTCTATATGTTCCTTAATCCACCTGGCATCCTCTTCGGTTATTCCTCCCGGCTCAGCCCGGGCAATAAATTTTCTTTGGTCGTATCGCTCCTTCATTTCTGAGGGAAATCCTTCGTAGATCCTTTCAATAACACCTTCTATTTGGGCAACCATTTTATCAAGGACTATAAAATCAATTGTAACACCTAAAATGTCAGCAAAAACTTCAAGCACCGACTTCGAAGCCCTGGGATAGGGAAAGGGGGAACCAGCAAGCCAATCGGGAATCTCGCCCATTAGGCAAATACTTTCCAGCCCTCTCTTTTTGGCTACTGCCAGCAAAAGACCGTTTAATCCGGTGATAACCCCTTCACCTTCTCTCCCTCCCATTCCACTCATTAAGATTGTATTTTGGTACCTTGTTACTTCCTCTGTTAACTGCGTAGAACTTGCCACTGAGACGACTCTCGGTTTCAAAGCATGATGGGTAGGTGAAACGCAAGCACCTGAAGTATAAACTCTTCGGCAGCCAAACTTTTCCGCTACATCTAAGACCAAATTTGCTATTTTGTAAGCCTTCTCTCCAGTGGCATACATTCCCCCTTCGCCAGCGGGCTGTTTCTCCCCGATGAAAAATATCAAGTCCCTTTCTCTCAACCTCTGATAGTAAAACTTGTTGGCAGGAAATTCTAAGCTTTGGAGCAAGCCATCTCTGATGGAGACCCTCTTAGGGTAGAAGAAATCCCAGGGTTCTATTTCTCCAAACTCCTCTGCCAGTAGCATCCCTTTCAAGGTATCAACGGCAACTAACCCAACATTTCCAATCCCTGGCCAACCACAAATCAGCTCTGGCCTTTCAAGCTCAGGCTGTTCAAAAAGTTTAATTCCCATCCTTTGCCTCCGGTTGTATTTTGAAGTATAACACCTTTAAAGATATAAAATGTTACACTCTTTCTCAAAGGATGAGAAACAAGAGCATATGATAACCATAGATGGTGGGGCAAAGTCAGGAAGCGGGACAATAGTCCGCTACTCTGTGGCCCTGGCGAGCTTGCTAGGGAAGCAAATAAAAGTAGAAAATATCAGGGCGAAGAGGGATAAGCCAGGGCTGAGGGCACAGCACCTTAAGGTTATACAAGCATGCCGGGAGATGTGCCAGGGGGTAGTGGAAAATGCTGTGGTGGGCTCCAAGGAAATTATTTATACCCCTAGAGAGAACTTTAAGGGAGGGGAATATGGCTGGGATATAGGTACAGCAGGGTCAACTACAATGATGGCCCAGGCCCTTTTACCTCTAGCTTGCTTTGCCGAAAAGCCGTCTAAATTCAGACTTGAAGGTGGGTTATTTCAGGATTTTGCCCCCTCGGCCTATCACATGAAATTTGTTTTGCTGTCTCTTCTAGAGCAAATGGGTGTTCATGCTGAATTGAAGATAGTCCGCCCTGGCTACGTGCCGCGAGGCGCAGGGATTATGGAAATCAAAGTCCAGCCGGTAAAGAAGTTAAAGAACTTGAATCTTACTGAACAGGGAACGATTCTCGCTATTAAAGGAATTGCCCTCTCCTCGCATTTGAAGGAAAAGAAAGTGAGTCACAGAATGGCGGAGGAATGCCAGAAGGTGTTGAGCTCTCATGGGTATAAAGTTGAAATCCAGGAGATTTATGATGAAAGCTCGTTTCAAGAGGGCGCTGCCCTGGCGGTATATGCCGAGACAAACTCGGGTAGCATAACTGGCTCAGATAGAGCAGGAAGGCCGGGTAGGAGCTCAGAATCTATAGGAAGGGATGTGGCCCAAAATCTTATTGAGGACATTAGAACGGGTGCTGCGGTCGATAGGTATATTGCTGACCAGCTCATAATCTATGCCGGCTTAGCCGAGGGGACTACTAGATACTCAGTCCCTAAAATCACTGAACATGTGGAAACGAACCTATGGCTGATAGAAGAATTTCTTGGCGCCAAAATAAAGATTAAAGACAATCTGATAGAGATAGAGGGGAGCGGCTTCAAGTGGTAAGCTATGTGACCAAATTCTTTTGAGAGCGCCTTAAAGTGCTACTATGATTCTTGTGGAGAGGAGACTGCAGGTTCAGCCTTTACTGCTGAGCACAATCCTTTCCTTGGTGACCAGGCGGGAGACATAAATTGTCACCAGGGCTAATACAGCAGCAACTCCCAGGGAGATTAGGACAATGCTCCAGGATGCAGGGCCAAATCCTAAAACAGGAGGGTCATACTTTAGTATGATTTGAGCAAGCAATGCCTTACATCACTCGCTTTAGCCTGGGGTTGGGGGTGATGCCGGGCATTCTGCCCCTTTTGGCGGTGGGTTTGCCTTCTACCTCGTGAAGGTCTGCGGTGAAGTCAATGGGCTTAGTATCGCTGATATAGCTGCCAACAGCGAAGGTGTTAATGGGGGCCCCTTCGTTGATAAAATATCTGATGCGCTCCGGGTCAAGTCCGCCACTGACAACTATCTCCACTTCTTTAAATCCTTCGAGGTCCAGCCAAGCTCTCACTTCTTTAACCAAATCAGCGGTGACCCGGCCCCTTTCCGAGGGAGTATCTAACCTTACGCCCTGCAACCTTCCTCGCATCGCTTTGGCGACGGTTACACTGTCTCTAACCTCATCCTCAAAGGTATCCACCAGGGCAATGCGCGGCACTTCGGAAGGCATATGCTTATCAAAGGCAATAGTAGCCTGGGCAGTACTACCTAGAACGATGATAAGGGCATGAGGTATAGTGCCTGTTGGTTGGATACCAGCAAGTTTAGCGCCAACAGTACTGGCACAGCCAGTGCAGCCTCCGACTATTGCAGAGTACTCCATAACACCAACCACCGAGGGATGGACATGGCGGGCGCCAAAGCTAATAACAGGAATGCCTTGTGCCGCATCAACACATTCTCGGGCAGCAGTGGCCCAGCCACTACAATGGGAGAGCATACCCAGATATACAGTTTCATAAGCTCCGTAGCTCTGATACGGAGCTTTTATACGCAGGACTACTTCTTTTCTGCCGAAAGGCTCACCTTCGGATAGTGCCCAGACCTCACGATTATCTTCAGGAAGCACTTGAGCTAAAAGAGCCTTAACTTCTTCTATGCCACAGAGTATGCCAGCTTGCTTGGGAAATACTTCCATAGTAGCTACAGGATTTATTCCTTCCTGTTTGAGTATTTCCACAGTGCGGGGAAAATAAACATCAGATGTCTCTCCACCTAGCCATAAGTCGGGGATTTCGAAGCGAGGATGAGCTACCTCAACTTTGGGGCTGATTAGCTTGGCACCAAGCACCTTCTCCATATAGTCCAGAGCAAAGAAATGAGCCTTTTTGTCAAAGGAAGCAACGCAATCGACAGGGATTTCAACTTCATAGCCTCTGTTTCTGGCATCAATTGCTGCCTGCAGAACGCAAATGTGGGTGCATACACCGCAGATGACTATGGTTTCGGGCTTGAGTGCCTTTAGTTTCTGCTCCAAAGAGGTATTATAGAAACTGCTAAAAGTTCTTTTTGGTATTATTTCCCC
>CAZQDF010000068.1:0-7390 GCA_964592065.1 uncultured Dehalococcoidales bacterium
TGCTGCGATGATGCAAATCAAGATAGCTGCGGCATTCAGCTTTTTCAATTTAATTACCTCCTTTCAGATTTCGGGCTGTTGAAATAAGGCCAACCTCTCAGTCACCCGCAGCGAAGAAGCTGGCTTCAGTTTAGCATAGGCATCACCTCCCTCTACACAATAAGGGCGGGCAAATTTGCGTTAACGTGGAAATGTAAAAACTTCCGCTTGGCCTAGCCTGCCTTGCCTCCGCCCCATGCCTTAAAGTGCCATAGCAAACTAATATTTGTCAAGAGGGAAAGCCCCTAATTTTTGAAATTTTGGCAAAGCATCTCAAACCTGCTTCAAATAATGCTATGGTTAACTTTATGTTTCTGGCATAATTGGGCGGATTTCTCTTCCAGTTGCCTTTGATACTCCTTTGAGGGCATGGGGAAGATTCTAAACAGGTGCTTGTATTTTGGCATGAGCTCAGGGAAGTGCTTCTCCAGGGCTTTGTAGTAGAGCCTCTTTCCTTTTGTTACTTGGGAGCTAACTTCCTAATGCCGTCTTTGATTATCAAGTTGGTATTTGGATTATTAAGGAGTGCCCATTTTCGGCATAGCTCGAATACCAGGTTTGGATTGTATCTTGAGGCATTTCTGAGCACGTTGTCGCAGACTTCTTGACATAAAGATTACTATCGGCTTTTGCCTTAGTAGCCATCTTCACCCTCCCTTTGTTCTAAGTTTTAATTCGATGCCATGTTCTTGAGCCAGGCTTTGAATAATTCCCTTAAGTGCCTTTGCCTGGGCTTTTATGTCGGAGCTGTCAAGCTGATTGGTGGCTAGTTTTTCCTTCAACTCATTTATCGCCTCATTAGTTAGCTCAGGAGGCATAAGCGACGTAACCAGGCAGTAGAAGCTCATTGACCTGCCCTCGTTATAGTTATTGAGCAGATTTTCCAGTAATAGCCGTCTTTCTCTTTGCTCTCCCAGCCATGTCTCTAATCCAAGCTCTTTAATTCTATACAAGTTTGGAATACATGGCTTATGGGTAACGAAATAGTCGTATTGGTGAGCCTCAGGATTGTTTTTCTCACAGGGAAAATCATTGCATTCTGCGCATGTAGTAAGGCCTCTCTTCTTTACGTAGCAGTTGTAGATTTTGCATGAAAAAATTAGACAGAGTATCTTGCAGCCTGGGCACCTGCTAGGTGCAGTTGATTGGAATCTGGGGCATAGCCCACAATACAAGCCACAAGAGCTAGCGAGATTAAGTTCTTCCATATATGCTTATTTTACCCTAAGGCCAGAGTCTCATAGATAAGGTCTGTGTGAGCCTCACTTCTGAGATAAAGAGGATTTATAGTGAAAGCTAGGATAGTTTTGCTATGTGGCGCACCCATAGCGCTCCCGCTACCAACATTGGCAGAGGTATAATCAGGAGTGTTCTCAGAAGGCTCATTGGGTTGTCTATAAGGTCGATGGCAAAGAATATGGCGGTGATAATGCCCCCAGCGATTAACCACCAGCCACCAATTCGCTCATGCCACCAAGCTACAGCGGTAGCCACAATCATTGAGATAGGCCCACATAGCAAGAGGACACACTCCATAGGGCTGGGAATACCTCCAAAGCCCTGGCTGATGCCCTCGCCGATGCCAAGGGTGAGGAATAGTAGCCCAAAGGCAATGCCTATTCCCAGTGCAGTGTAACGCATCCAGCCCATTGTGATTGTCCTATCCGACATTATTTATCTTTCGTTTTTTTCTCTACCGTAGAGAATCCTTTTCCAAAACTTGTATACTGGGTGCAATTTATCGAGAAGTTTCATCAGAGGCTTAGTGACCAGATCTTCTTGTTCCCCTAGTTCACGTATGATTCTTGAACGCTCTTTCTTAAACACTCTCTCATATACTGGCTTGACTCTGGACGGGGGAATTATTATTGACGAGTTATCTGCTTTCAGAAAGATTTCGAGTCCAGTCAGATCTGAAAGAGATTCACTGTCCCGTGGATATCCGCGATGAATGAAAATATTTCGTGGCTGACGTAAAGGTTCCACAGCAGAATTCAATTCTTGCAAGATTTTATCGATCCCCCTACTATGAATCCAAGAGTTCTGAATGATAATTTCCGAGCGGCATTGCCTCTCTGGGATACCAAGCGTGAACACATTGTTTGTGAGAATTAAGGCGAGGTCAAAGATTCCTAGCAAGATGACGGCATGGTTGGAGTAGTGATATTTAATGTAGTCCGCTCGGTTAATCCCGCTTTCCTTGTATTGCTTGAGAATCCTAAAGTGAGCTAAGTAAGCTCGGGCTTGCTCCAGACGTCTGAGAGAATCAGCAAGCCTCGCTGTCCGGCGGAACACGGAGACAAGGTATTGCTCGAGCTCTGAAAGTTCTTCTGGCTCTTTGCGCAAGATTGGCTGAATGTCATCCAGTGTTTCCTTGCCAAAAGGGTGGTCAAATATTTGGTCGCTTCGCTTTACTACGTCCATCAAGTCATTTTACTATTAGAATCTGTCTTTTACTATTCTTGCCCGCTTGGTCACAATGTTTTGCCCCACGTCAGCAATTTTGAGGAGCAAGTTACCAATATCGCATGGAGCTGAGGCTCAGATTAAGCTATCTCTTTGTTGATAGGTATTGAATGATGGTCTTCTAGGCTTTGGCTTCAGGATCTGTGAGAGATTCCTCCTTGTGAACTTTTGTAATCCGATGCCCACTGTCTACGATGGATTAATGTGGCTCGCTCTTCACAGTAATGCTCAATATGGCCACATTGCTGCTCAGCTGCGACGTAGAAGGGAAACAGCATGACAAAACTGGGAGGCACAAGCGGGCAGCCTAGGGAACTGCGGTTACTTTTTGAGATTTGCAATGAAATCATCAACGTCCATGGCGCACATGGTCATAGTCTGAAGCGTACCCCTTGACCCCAAGGCTATCGCCATCTTGGACACTGCTTCACCGCTGGGAGCCTCTAGAATGTTCACGAAGTCATATGCACCTAGAAGGGCATATTGGGCAAGAATTTTCACCCCAAATGCCTCAACTTCCTTATTGACTTCTTTTATCCTCTCTGGGCTATCTTTGACAGTTTTCCTTCCCTCATCTGTAAGGGTTGTCAGCATTACAAATTTAGCCATCTTCAACCTCCTTTACTGCTTAATTTACACTTTACACGGCTCAAGCCCGCTTGTGCCCTCATTATAGATAAAACCAGAAATAGTCTAATCCCATATCTGTTTCAACGCAATATATTTAGTCATGTGCCTTATCATTCTAGTTGGTTAATAGACATAGCATAACATCTTTGCCACTTGCCAAGGAATATGTGAAAGAAAGGTAACTGCCAAAATACAATCGCGGGATGAGCATAAGTCAGGAAATAGCTTGTGAGTTTATATTTTCCCTTTTACTTTTCCATAAATAATGGCATTAATTGGTCCAATGCCATTATTGTTGACTCGTATGCTGAGCCCAGCGTTGGGGAGTAGCAAGTATCAATTAAGGCCAGTTTTTGAATCGGGATTTTCTCCGCTATGGCAAGAGCGAGCCTATCGATTTTTCCTGCCACCATTTCTTCCGAAATAATTTGGGCTCCAACCAGGCTTTGACTCTTGCGGTTGGCAACAAGCTTGATATGGATAGGTTTACCCCCGTATGACCTCCGTCGTGTGGCGGTTCTCATTACATTAGAGGCAACGTCCAATCCCTGCTCTCGGGCATATGTTTCAGTGAAGCCTGCTGTACCTACTTCATAGTTGAAAACCTCGGTAATGAAAGCCATCACTGTGCCTTGATGAGGAAGGATGTTGCCCAGGACTAAGTTTATAGCTGCTATTCTTCCCGTTGTAGCCCCGGAAGTTGCTGTTTGGTAGAGCCTTTTGCGACCCGTGATTCTATCCCAATTCTCCATACAATCCCCGATGGCATAAATATCTAGGTCGCTGGTTTGGAGATATTTGTTCACAGCAATGGCTCCTGACTGGCCTATCTTGATGCCCGCTTTTTCAGCTAGCTCTATATTAGGTCTGGAACCGGTCCCCAAAAAGACAAAGTCCACCTCCAACTCCTGGTCAGGAAGAGATACGATTTTCTTGCCAGTACGGCTTCTTATGCTGTTGACCTTTGTGGACAAAATCAGGTCTATGCCTTTCTGTCTTATCCCTCTTTCAACGAGTTCTGCCATATCTTTATCCAGGTATGCTCGGAGGATGCGATCTGACCTGCCTAGAAGGTATAGCTTGTCATAGTTTTTTGTGGTTAGAACCTCAGTTACATCCAGAGCAATTTGTCCCACGCCTATAATGGCCGCGCTGGAGTACTTGGGAATGGCTTCCTCAAAAACTCTGGCAGTCCTCAGACTAGTGTCTAAGACGAATTCATTTTGGCCATCTAAACCCGGTATGGGTGGAATGATGGTGATAGAACCTAAATCTAAAATTGCTTTATCGTAGCTGTAACTTTCTCCGCCAGCTATCAGGCGTTTTTCGGCTCTAATGATATCGGTAACCTCTGTATTCAGATGAACATTAATATTCCTTTCGTTGTAGAATTTTGACCGGAACACGAAACTGTCTTGCCAGGATGAAAGGAATCCATTTAGCACGTAAGGAATTTCGCAAGGTTCATGTCCTATCTCACCGCGTTTATCAAACAGGTCAATTTGGGCCTCTTCATCCAAACGGCGGATAATATTGGCTGCATTATTAGCACCTCCACCGCCACCAACTATACATACTTTCACTTTACTTCGCTTCCTTTCTTCTTGTGCTATTTGCTTTGCAAGTTTTGCAATTACAGCCACTTGGCAATTAGAGTGACAAAGAACTTATTTCTCAATTGCTTTCTTTATTTCTGTATTTCTTCTATTATATTTGACGAGGTTCAATATTGCCAATGAGTCTAAGAGCAATAGAGTGGCTTGATGACAAGCTAAGAATACTAGACCAGAGCAAGCTTCCTCAAGAGCAGAGCTTCATTGATTTAGTTAATTACCAGGATGTAGCTTTGGCGATCAGGGAGATGCGAGTTCGTGGGGCGCCAGCTATTGGCATTGTTGCTGCCTATGGGATAGCTCTAGGGGCACAAGGCATAAAAGCAGCAAACAAAGAGGAATTTCTCGTCCAGTTAAATCCGGTTATGCAAACCCTTGCTGCCACGAGGCCTACCGCTGTCAACCTTTTCCAGGCTATTAGCAGGATGAAAGAGGCTGCCATAGGTGATAGTGTTCCTGAAATAAAAGGGGCACTTGCTGCTGAGGCAAGGCAAATCCACAGTGAAGAAGTTGAGGCGACTAAGCGCCTCAGCTATTTGGGAGCTGAACTCATCCAAGATGGCTTCACTATCCTTACTCATTGCAACGCTGGCCCTTTAGCCACTGCTGGCTATGGCACTGCCCTGGGTGTGATTAAAGCTGCTAAGGAGCAGGGGAAGAGAATAAGCGTCATCGCTACAGAGACCCGTCCTCTCCTCCAGGGAGCCAGGCTTACTGCTTGGGAACTACAGCAAGAGGGCATTCCGGTAACCTTAATCACTGATTCCATGGCTGGCTATTTTATGAGGCAGGGCAAAACCGACTGCGTTATAGTTGGCGCTGATAGGATTGCTGCCAATGGAGATGTGGCCAACAAGATTGGCACCTATACTCTGGCAGTTTTGGCCAAAGAAAATAGTATTCCCTTTTATGTAGCTGCACCCACCAGCACCGTTGACCTTTCCCTGCCTTGCGGAGCAGGGATTCCCATTGAGGAGAGAAATCCCGAGGAGGTGACTCATATTCGAGGAATACACATTGCCCCCGAAGGGATAGGTGTGGCCAATCCTGCCTTTGACATAACACCACATAGCTATGTAAGCGCCATCATCACTGAGAAGGGCATAATAAGAGAGCCATATGGGGAGGGGATTCAGGTGTAGTTAAGAACTACAACTTGTGTACTGGCAGGCAGGGAAGATTGAGTGATTGAAAGTTTTGAAGTTGGTTCTACCTTCCGGACTCCCATTTTACTCAGGAATTTGTCTACAGGTTCAAGATTTCTGGCTAGCGCATCTGTTTTGTAATGCATAGGAATAGCGATATGAGGGTTAAGTTGCTTTATTGTTTCCACGGCTGTATCAACAGAGATAGTGGATATTTCTCCCGCAGGCGAAAATAGAACATCGACCACTCCTAATTCCTCTATCAATTGTGAGGTTAGCGGATGTCCGAGATCACCTAAATGACATAAAGTTATGCCATCCATCTCTATAAGATAGATAGTATTTTTGCCTCTTATTTCCCCTTTCCTGGAGTCGTGGAAGGTAGCGATTCCAGTGATGAATGTCCCCCCTATTTCATATTCCCCGGGACCTTTTATTTGCTTGGGGTTATTGGCGACACCCTCAACATAGCTATGGCCAGGGTGGAAATGGCTCAAAGTCACTATATCTGCCTTAGGTTCGCCTAAGGAGTAACCCAAGCTAGGATGATATGGGTCAGTAATGATTGTCCTTTCTTTCCCTTTGATGAGGAAGCAGGAATGCCCCAGCCACTTAATCTCCATCTTTCTATAAACCTTTAGCAGCAATATAGGCAGCAAGGTCAGCAAGGCGGCAACTATAACCCCACTCGTTATCATACCAGGCTAATACCTTTACCATGTTGCCATCGATGACTATAGTGCTTAAGGCATCGAAGATGGCGCTGGCCGGGTTGCCTTTAAAATCAGTGCTTACCAGAGGCTCATTGCAATATTCAATGATTCCTTTAAGCTCTCCTTCAGCAGCTTTATGAAAGGCATCATTAATTTCTTCAGTGATTGCCTTTCTATTCAAATCAGCTACAAAATCCACGAGAGATACTGCCGATGTAGGTACCCTTATGGCAATACCATGGAGTTTACCCTGAAGTTCAGGGATAACTACGCCTACAACGCGAGCAGCACCTGTTGTAGTAGGGATAATATTAGTAGCGGCAGAGCGCGCTCGACGAAGATCCTTATGAAACACATCCAGAATTCTTTGGTCGTTAGTGTAAGAATGGATGGTGGTCATTAGGCCATGTGTAATTCCAAAGTTCTGATGAAGGACCTTGACCACAGGAGCAATGCAGTTAGTAGTGCAGGAACCGTTGGATATAATGCGGTGCTTAGCCGGGTCATATTGTTCTTCATTTACACCAAGGACAATAGATATGTCTTCTTCCCGAGCTGGCGCTGAAATAATCACTTTCTTAGCGCCACCTTGAAAGTGACTGGCAGCCTTGGCTGCTTGGGTAAAAAGTCCTGTAGATTCAATTACTATATCTACTTTGTAATCCCGCCAAGGAATTTTAGCTGGGTCACGCTCAGCTAAAACTTTTATTTCCCTGCCATCAACTACAATGGAATTGTCTTTAGCCGCTACCTTGCCAGGATAAATGCCATAATTGCTATCATA
>CAZQDF010000069.1:0-7320 GCA_964592065.1 uncultured Dehalococcoidales bacterium
GGGGATGACAAATTCGCTGAACAATTAAGGTGTCATTTTCACTGGACAGCAACACAGTGTCGTAATTCTAGCGGCTTCTTTCAGTAGTTCCACTCCGACAGAGACATACTGCTCCTGACACTGAAACTTTTTAAGCTCTTGTAAATCGACTTTGGTCTTCGCAAGATTGAAATCTTTGATTTCGAGAAATTCTTCCATCGCGTCTTCTCGAATGTGCCAGCAATCATACAGCTTCATTTCGCATTATAGCATGCCTTTACATGTCAATATTAACTTTTAGCTCCAAGCAACCTGCCCATACGAGTGCACATGCAGCCTCACCTCAGCAATCTACTTAAAGAATAGACCCGCCGCTTGGCCCTTACTTCCCATATAATAGGTGCTTAGGTAATCCTTAATCTGTTTAAGGTTAATTGCTTTGCGGCAGATAGCACACAACTGAGGGCAGTGGAACACGAAATTTAATTGAACAAGAAGCTAAATCGTTCACCTTCTAGGGTATTTATATTATCTCCTAATCATCTCCCTATCTCCCTGCCAGAACCACTTCCCTCTCCAAACTTGCGGTTACATCTCGCACGGGCACGGATTCGTGGTGTAGTATGCTCTATTAGTCACTCAGAAGCTTCCCTGCTATAATTGGCGAAATGCTAGCCAAAGTAACAAGCTGTGCTGTGGTGGGGCTGGAGGGGGCTTTGGTGGATGTGGAGGTTGACATATCGTCCGGGTTGCCCTCCTTTACCATTGTGGGCTTGCCCGATAAAGCGGTTCAAGAAGCAAGGGAGAGGGTAAGGTCAGCTATAAGAAACTCTAACTATAAGTTCCCCACCAGGCGCATTACTGTCAACTTAGCCCCGGCAGATTTAAGGAAGGAAGGCCCTGCTTATGACTTGCCCATAGCCATAGGCGTACTAATCAGCTCAGGACAGCTATATGCTGACCTTTCACACAGCGTCTTCTTAGGGGAACTCTCCCTGGATGGCAAGCTACGCCATACTCATGGGATATTGCCTATGGTGGCTTTAGCCAGAGATAGAAACCTATCCAATGTGTTTGTGCCTTCGGATGATGCCAAAGAGGCCTCACTAATAGAGAATATGCACATATTTCCTGTAGAATCGCTAGCTCAATTAGTCACTCACCTTCGTGGTGAAATAGGCATTCCTGAATACCAGAGTGAAACAAACTGGCAACAAGAAATTTGCCACGATTACGCCTTTGACCTTACTTATGTTAAGGGACAAGAGCATGCCAAGAGAGCTCTAGAGATAGCGGCGGCAGGAAGGCATAACATTCTGATGATTGGACCGCCAGGAAGTGGCAAGACCATGTTAGCTCGCTCCTTGCCCTCGATATTGCCCAGATTAACCATAGAGGAGGCTATAGAGGTAACTAAGATTTATAGCGTCAGCGGATTGCTGCCACAAGATACCCCTATCATTGTGGAGCGTCCTTTTCGCTCCCCTCACTATACCATCTCCCATGCTGGCCTGGTAGGAGGGGGGCAATGGCCACGGCCCGGGGAGATAAGCCTGAGCCATCATGGAGTGCTCTTTCTGGACGAATTCCCTGAGTTTGGACACGTTTCTCTGGAATCTTTGCGCCAGCCGATGGAAGATAGGACAGTCACTGTAAGCCGAGTTCAGGGCAGTGTTACCTTTCCCGCCAGCTTTATGCTGGCATCAGCTATGAATCCTTGCCCCTGTGGCTATTACGGTGACCCCTTCAAGGAATGCAAATGCTCACCAGGAGAAATTTCCCGCTATCATAAAAAGATAAGCGGACCTTTGCTGGATCGCATTGACATCTTTATTGATGTTCCCCACATCAATTATGAAAAGCTCACCGAAGATAAGCCTGCAGAGACATCGAAGAAGGTTAGAGATAGAGTCAAGGTAGCTCACGAAATCCAGCTCAGGCGCTTTCAAGGAACAAAACTATCTTGCAATGCTGACATGACACCTAAAGAGGTCAAGGGATTCTGCATCGTAGAGTCGGCATCACAAAGTTTGCTTCGCGCTGCTATGAAACAACTTCACCTTACCGCCCGCTCTTTCCACCGTATCCTTAAGCTTTCCCGAACCATCGCTGATTTGGAAAATAGCGATATTATCAAAGCATATCATGTAGCTGAGGCTTTACAGTACAGGCATAAGGAATTTATCTAAGATAAATGTAAACTTGCTTCGCTGGCCCACAATTAGCTGGAGAAGCTTAATAAAAAACCAGCCACAAAACTCCGCCAGCGACTGCTAGTATAATGCCAATGATAAGGGAAATCCTGCCACCTATTTGCCATGCCTTTAGCCAAGGACGTTCCGGCTCATGGGTCACAAACTCCTTCACGTCTCTCTTGGTAAATAAGATAGAATTATAATATTTGTTCCTTTCCTTCTTATTCCAAAGAGTAAAAGCGACACCGAGAAGGATAAAAAAGCCTCCCATCCCCAAGATAGCTTGGCAAGTGGCAAGTGGCATGTCACTTAATCCCTCCCTGAGAATTCAGGGAATTTCCAGGGAACCCTACTTAATTTCTACAACTGCTCCAGCACCTTCCAACTTCTGTTTTACTGTATCGACCTCCTCCTTAGAGATGCCTTCTTTCACTACTTGTGGAGCAGTTTCTACCAAGTCCTTGGCCTGTTTTAGTCCTAGAGAGGTTACTTCGCGTACTGCTTTGATAACCTCAATTTTCCTTTCACCAAAACTCTTTAAGGTGATGCTAAATTCTGTTTTTTCTTCTTCTGATGCTGCCTCCGCTGACTCGCTCGGAGTCGCTGCTGGTGCTGCCGCCATAGCCATGGGAGCAGCACTGACTCCAAATTCGCTCTCCAAAGTCTTAACCAAATCAGCTAGATCCATCACTGTCATATTCCTAATGGCAGCAATAATTTCTTCTTTGGTCAATCCTTTAGCCTCTTTCTTTGCCTTCGAAGATTTCTTTACTCCTGTCTTTTCTTTAATTTCTTCTTCTAATTCCTCCGGCGGCATACTTTCCTCCTTTTATTATTCACTAAGCTTTTGACCCCTATCCTGTAACACGTTCAATAGCCCTTGTAAGGGAGAATTGAGAACATTATGCAACCTTACTATGGTGGCCTGCAATCCAGCTATTAGCTGAGAGACAAGAACCTCCGTGGGTGGTAAATTAATAAGGTCCATCACTTCCTCTGGCGCAAGTACTCGTTCTCCCAACAATGCCCCCCTAATTTGCAAAGTTGATTCTGTGGATTTGATATATTGACTGAGAACTCTAGCTGGATTGACTACGTCACCATAGCCAAGGGCCAGAGCCACAGGGCCCTCGATTATATCCACTACACGTTCCCTATCTGCCTTGTCAGCAGCAAAACGAGTTAAGGTATTCCTGACCACACGATATTCAGCATCTGCCTTTGCCAAGGTATTGCGCAATTCAGCCATTTGCTTGGCTGTGAGGCCCTGATAATTGGTAGCAATGACAATAGTGCTTCGGGATAAATCGTCAGCTAATTTATTGATTATTTGCGCCTTCTCTTCTCTTAACATCTTTCCATCCTAGGAAGAAAAACCCCACACTGCCAACCCGTCCCTAACAAGTAAGGGCACTGCCAGGAGGACATCTCTTCCCTTTATCCCCTAACAAATAAGAGGATAACGTTGGGAGAGCATTCTCCTACCAGGATTGCTGAGGCATTTCGTGCCTCGGAAGGACACAAGAGCCTCAGCAGGCAAATCCTTTAAACCTTTTAAGGTACCTGCTATCACTGGCACCAATATCTATTTTAATAAAATTTCGGGCTTTAGCCCCAAGGCTAAATTGTATTTTTAATTAAATTTTTTCTTATTTTGCTTTAGCAAATCTAACTAGCTAAAGACAGCACTGATCCCATATCCAGCTTAAATCCTGGGCCCATGCTGGTACACAGGGACATACTCCTGATGTATTGACCCTTAGCTCCACTAGGCTTTGCCTTAACTATAGCTTCAACCACTGCTGCTAAATTTCCTAGAAGCTTATCATTGTCAAAACTGATTTTCCCAATAGGTAAATGGATAATCGCTGTTCTGTCTAAACGAAACTCAGCTCTACCCATACGAGCCTCGCCCACAACTCGGGGCAAGTCCTGAGGTGCTACCATAGTACCAGACTTAGGATTGGGCATCAATCCCCGCCGCCCTAAAATACGCCCAAGCTTTGCTACCTTGGGCATCATATCAGGAGTAGCTACAGATACATCGAATTCAAGCCAGCCATCTTCAATTCGCTTAACAAGCTCATCCCCTCCAACATAATCAGCTCCTGCCTCTTCAGCTAACTTTATTGCTTCACCTTGGGTAAACACAAGCACACGTGTCTTTTTCCCCAACCCATTAGGCAATAGTACTACTCCCCGCACTTGTTGATCGGCACTACGCGGATCAACCCCCATTTTCAAATGGAGCTCAACAGTTTCATCAAATCCAGCGTAAGAAGTCTTCTTAGCTAAATCAATGGCTTCCTCAGATGAGTAAGTCCTTGACTTATCTACAAGTTTACTAATTTCCTGGTATTTCCTACCATGTTTTGCCATTTACTTATACTCTCAAAATTCTACAAATTTTTAGGTGGCCCAAACTTATTCCACCTCTATTCCCATGCTTCGAGCTGTACCTGCAATAATACTCGCTGCCTTATCGATATCGGCAGTATTGAGGTCTTTCACTTTATTTCGAGCAATTTCGTAAATTTTGTCCTTGCTTATTTTGTCTATATTTTCATTCCCTGGGGTACCGCTACCTTTTTCCACTCCTAAAGCGTGGCATATTAAATCAGAAGCAGGTGGCATCTTGGTCACAAAGCTAAAGGAACGATCGACATACACAGTTATCTCAGCAGGAATGATAAAACCTTCCTGGGAGGCAGTTCGCTCATTATATTCCTTACAAAAAGCCATAATATTAATACCGTGTTGTCCCAAAGCAGGTCCCACAGGAGGTGCTGGGGTAGCTTTACCTGCTGGGATTTGCAACCTAATGACCGTTTTGACCTTCTTTGCCATGTTATAACATCCTAAAAATCTGTAGGCTTTTCAAGGAACCTTCGTTATATACTCTCCACTCCTAAAAGGTCCAATTCCACAGGTGTTTCCCTGCCAAAAAGCGATAGCAAGACTTTTACTTTACCCTTGTCCAGATTAATTTGATCTACCTTGCCAATAAAATCAATGAATGGGCCGTTCGTCACACGCACACTCTGCCCTTCTCTAAAAGTCACTTTAACCTCGGAAGGAGCCTCCTGCATGCGTTGCAAAATGGCGTTCGCCTCTTCTTTAGCTAAAGGAACAGGTTTAACGCCAGTGCTCACAAAGCCAGAAACGCCAGGGGTATTCCGTACTACATCCCAGCTATGCTCATCTAGTTTCATGTTAATTATAATATAACCAGGGAAAGCCTTCTTATCTACAGTGCGACGCTTCCCGAGTTTGATTTCGATCTCCTTGGCGGTGGGTATCACTATATCAAATATCTTATCACCTACATCCATATATTTAATTCGCTGCTGCAGGTTCCTCCTAGCCTGCTCCTCGTGCCCAGAGGAAACATATAATAAGTACCACTCTCCGTCAAGCATCTCTTTAGCCACCTAATAATAAACTAGCTAACAGCTTGGTGAAGCCATAATCTAAAGCACCTAGGATGCCTCCCACAACAACACAGACAATGAGAACCAGTAAACTTAATCTGAAGGCCTCCTGCCTTGTTGGCCAGTGCGCTTTTCTTAATTCTTCTATTACCTCACCAAAGAACCTAAGTCTCGACTTCTTAGCTGGTGCAGCAACAGACTTGACACCTTTAGCTTTTTGGGTATGACCTGTCATACAGTTTGCTTCTCTTCGCTCGCAATGACACTACTTTGTTTCCCTGTGAAGAGTATGGACGCGACAATAAGGGCAGTACTTGCTTAACTCCAACCGCTGGGGATCATTCTTTTTATTCTTTGTCGTAACATATGTTCTCCGCTGACATTGGTTACAAGCCAAATGGATAATTGTGCGCAGTTCACCCTTCTTCTTGGCCATATCTATCCACTAATCTTGGTGAACACGCCTGCGCCTACTGTCCTGCCACCTTCTCTGATAGCGAAACGCAATCCATCTTCCATAGCTACAGGAGAGATAGTCTTGATTTTCATATGGGTTAAACTATCCCCAGGCATAGCCATTTCCACACCCTCAGGGAGGCTTATCTCGCCAGTAACATCCATAGTCCTGACATAAAACTGAGGCTTATATCCATTAAAGAAAGGAGTATGTCTGCCGCCTTCTTCCTTAGTTAATATATACACTTCAGCTTCGGCTTGGTCATGAGGCTTAACTGTGCCCGGTGCTGCTATGACTTGGCCTCTCTGTATCTCATCTCTATCTACACCCCGCAATAGCACTCCTATAGCATCACCAGGCTCCGCCTCAGTCATGCCCTTGTGAAACATTTCCAAACTAACTGCTGTTGTTTTCCTGGTCTTTCCTAACCCCACAATCTCTATCTCATCTCCAGCCTTGATGGTCCCACGCTCAACTCTGCCTGTAGGCACAGTTCCTCGCCCTTTTATACTAAACACATCCTCCACTGGCATCAAGAAAGGTCTATCTTTATCTCTCTTTGGCATAGGAATATATTCATCTATGGCATCCAACAACTTCCATATCCCACCACACCATTGGCATTCTCTTTTGCCACAGCCACATTCCAGAGCCTTGAGAGCACTTACTCTCACAATAGGGACTTCATCTCCGGGAAAGCCGTAACTTTTTAGCAAGTCTCTAACCTCCATCTCCACCAAATCCAACAACTCAGGGTCTTCCATCAAGTCTACTTTGTTGAGAGCCACCATTATGCGGGGAACTTCCACTTGCCTAGCCAGGAGAACATGCTCCCTAGTTTGTGGCATAGGTCCATCGTCAGCAGCAACAACCAAAATAGCTCCGTCCATTTGAGCTGCTCCAGTTATCATGTTCTTAATATAATCAGCATGCCCTGGGCAGTCAACATGGCAATAGTGTCGCTTGTCGGTTTCATACTCAATATGGGCAATGGCAATTGTCAATCCTCGGGCTTTCTCCTCAGGAGCGTTATCTATAGAATCGAAGGCACGAAACTGAGCTTGACCAGCTTTGGACAACACCTGAGTTATGGCTGCAGTCAATGTGGTTTTGCCATGATCAACATGTCCTATAGTACCCACATTCATATGTTCTTTAAGGCGCTCATAAATTTTTTTAGCCATTTTGACTAACCTCCTTCATCTAAAGCCCACAACCAGATTCGAACTGGTGACCCCGTTCTTACCAAGAACGTGCT
>CAZQDF010000070.1:0-7270 GCA_964592065.1 uncultured Dehalococcoidales bacterium
AAAGTCAAGGATGGGCACTGGCAACGGTAAGTAAGGAAGGAATCCCCAATGTCATTGCAGTTGGTTGCGGCAAGATTCTCTCTGATAGTGAAATCCTATTAGCAGATAACTTCATGGGCAAGACTGAGGAGAACATAAAAGCAAACCCGGAGGTAGCTCTCGCGATGTGGGATTGGCATAATGCTTGGGGCTATCAGTTTAAAGGCACGGCGAGGATTGAATATTCTGGAAAGATGATTGAGGAAGCAGCTGCCGTTGATATAGCCAGGGCTAAATCGAGAAAAAAGAGCCTTGAGCCCGAAGTCTTTACAAAACTTCTGGCCAGGATACCTGTGCTGAAGCCAAAAGCTGCTATCGTCATAACAGTAAAGTCAATTTATATGCTTTCGCCCGGTCGCGGGTATGCCGGAAAGCTGCTGTCATCATAATAGTGAAGTCGAGCTACATAAGTACGCCCGGTCCTGCTGCTGGGAAACAGACAAAGTAAAAAGTACCACTGTCTTGCAACCTGCTTCAGAGCCGTAAAGATAAGCTTTTCTAGACATAGGTCCTTCTGACTATATACATTGGATAAGAGCTCTAATTTAAAATTGAAGAGTGCCAGTTTCCCCAAGGTTTTTGGTTTCTCCTCTTGCCTCTGCTCTCTTTCTACTGCGAATGGGGTAAATTATTGCCAGGGAGAAAGGTAACAAGAATATCGCCGGCATGTATGGCGGAGCATAACTAGCTATGAAATCCCCTGGAGGGTTAAACCAGGGTCCTTCTTCCCCTCCTGGGATGGAGCCGGCTATCATGGCCCATATGGCCATCCCGGCAACAATCCATATCATTATGCTCGCCGCTACAGATTTTGCTAGCTGGCGAACATCTCCGAAATTGCCCACGCTGGATAGATATATCACACCAGCAGCGACAAGAATAATCGCCTCCCATACCAAGAACATGCCCGACATCTCTAAAGGCCCCCAGGTAATTCCTTCCGTTCCGTGTACTCCTATCACTACAAATCCTGCTATGCCAAATATCAATACGATAGCACCAAAGATGCCAAAATATATGCTGCCAAATTTTGCTGCTCCATTACTCATATTAATGTCACCAATCCTCATTCCAGCGGGACCCAGATGCTACTCCCTATCCCAGATAATCCTATTACATGGAGTATGACCCCATAAACAAAGACCACCACTATAAGAGTAGCTAGAGCTCCTAGAATTTCCTTCCAGTTCAATTCCTTTATCATCAGGGCAAATGTAGCTAAACAAGGGAAGTAGACGCTAAGCAATACCACAGCAGTAAACACTTGATAAACCGTTAGCGTTACTCCTCCTGCCGCAAGCATGCCGATTGTTCCTACAGCCAGGTCCTTTCTCAGGAATCCTGCAATCATAGCCGCTGCCGTATCCTGAGGTAGCCCAAACACACCAGTTACCACCGGGCTCAATCCACTTGCTATGGCATCCATGGCTCCAGTTATATACAAAGCAGCCACAATAACGCAGCCAAGCAGAACAAAGGGAACGGCAACCGTGAGGAACTTCGATGTCCTTATCCGAAGCTTATTCCATATATTCCTCGCTGTTGGCAATTGATATGGCGGCACATCCATCAAAATCTCAGGCGATTCCCCAGACACAATCTTGTTGATAATCCAGCCAACGCCAAAATACCCCACGGCTAAGGCGAGGAAAACCCAACCTATCAAGCCCGGAATCATTCTTTCCATGACTCCAATTTGAGCTCCGCAGGGAATGAATACTCCTAATAGTGTTATGGCCAAAAACCTCTGTTTCCTTGTTTCCAGCGCTCTGGTAGCCGCTACACCAGGAACATTACACCCCAGGGAAAGCATGGTGGGTACAATAGCAAAGCCATGCAAACCTATTCTGTGGAACAGCGTATCAACAAGAACCGCCAATCTAGGCATATATCCCACATCTTCCAAAATGGCAAATATGAGGTAAAATGCCACTATTGCGGGAAGAACCACGCCTATAGCAAGAAAAATCCCGCTGGTGAGCACACCGAAGGCTTCAAAGGAATTGTTGGCTAAGGGGTCCCCTACAAAGATAAAATAAAGCCAGGTATCCTTTCCAGGGAAAACACCTTGCAGCCAGGGCAACCAATGACCATCAAAAATCTTGACAAAAAAGCCATCGGTAAACAGCGTCCCGGCGAACTCGCGGAAGAACACCCAGAACCCATATATAACCGCAATGGCAAACGGTATGCCCGTCGCCGGTCTAACGGTAACATCAGCCAGGGCATCCTTTAAGGAGAGCTCATGCTTGCCAAGCTCTACGGTTTCTTTGGATATCTTTTCTACCAGTTCCCATCTTTGGTCAACTGTGAGTTTCACTTTTAATTTCTACTTTTCCCATGATTTTTTCTATCTCACCTGGCGCTGCTTCTTTCATCCTCAACACCAATTCCTTAAGCCCCTCTCCTCTTGTCGCTACCGTAGGCGCCACAGGCACACCAAGAATTTGCTCTAATTTTGGGGCATCTACCTTTACATTGCTATTGTTGGCCACATCCCACATATTTAGAGCAACTACCATGGGATAGCCCCTCTCCATAATCTCCAGAGCCAGATAAAGGCCTCGCTCTATTTTGGAGGAATCAACAACGCACACAATCGAGGCTTCCCTTTCCTCTTCAAGCATTCTCACTGCTACCTCCTCAGCCCTATCCTTGGCCTCTAAGGAAAAGGTGCCCGGGACATCTATGATTTCAACATCTTCATGGTCAAGCCGCATAAACCCCTTGGCAAAATCAACAGTTGTTCCAGGATAATTTGATTCCGTGACATGCGCCCCAGCCAGGCGGTTAAAAATGACGGATTTGCCTACATTGGATTGACCCATTAATAATACTTTCTTCACTCATCTACCTCTACAATGATTTTGTCTGCTAGTCCAAGGCCAATAGATGAATTAGCCCTATTTACACTCACCACCAGAGGGCCCTTTATGGGCTGCTTTGTCATCATCTTAATCTCCTTACCTTCTCTAATTCCCATGCCTGCTATTCGGGCCTTTAAACTCTGGTCAATCTTTTTAATCCTGCCCTTCTCTTCATACTTCATCTGGGATAACTTCTTCTCCATAATTAACACCTCTCTACTACAATTTTTTGAGCCATCCCACGACCAACTGCAACAACGTTTCTATCAACCTCGACAGTTACTGGCCCACAATTGGATATTATCCTCACCACTTTCCCCTCAACCAAACCTCTTAAAAATAGCTTTTGTCTCAATTCCCGCCCTCTCTCAATCGCCACAATCCTTGCTATTTCACCGACCCCAAGTTGACCTAGCACCATCGCCACTTCTTCTCCTTCTTAGCTTGTATGGTAGCCTTACTCGGCATGTATCACTCCCTATCTTGCGAATTTTTTCTTATCATTATTAAGTTTTGTTAGACATATCTAACTTAATAGCCTAAATTTTTTCGCCCTTCTCACTTCCTCCTCCTCAAGCTTTTCTCCAGGCATTCCTCACATTCCTCGGGGAGCTCTCCGTGTTCCAGATAATATTTATATCTCTTGGGGAAATTAGGCTCTCCCAAAGGACACGCCTCTATAAACTCTATAAACTTAATCACCCTTTCTAAACTCAGCGGGCTAATGACATGTTCAATCCTGCAGGCATCCTCATCCGCTGTTTTCTGGTCAATGCCCAGAGCTTCAGCAAAAAAACGGCTCAGTGCCTCATGGCGGCGAATTACATCCTTGGCTGCCTTATAACCCCCGGCAGTAAGCTCAACATAGCCGTATTTTTCATGCCTCACTAGTCCCTGCTCTGAAAGTCTCTTTAATGCCGAAGTGACACTGGGCATCCTCACTTTCAGCCTTTGGCTTATTTGATTCACCCTCACTACCTTCGCTTCTCCGCGAAGCATAGCTATTGCCTCAAGATAGTCTTCCATACTGGGGGTCTGTTCTCTTTGCACTTCCTGCTTTACCATTATTCTTATCCCGCTAATTGTTAGCTCAGCCTAACAAAATATCACATGGCTAACTTTTTGTCAATGCCCCTTCATACCTATTCTCGAAAAAATTTGATATTATGGATGGGTAAAAATAGCGGATTGGCCAGTTTCTATTATGTCAAATAAACAATTGCAGGAAAGCTCAAAAAAGCCGCCACACTCCAAATGGATAGGCAGCGATGAAGCCGGCAAGGGCGATTACTTTGGGCCGTTAGTGGTCGCCGGCGTAGCGGTAGATGACACAATTGCCCCATTGCTTGAGGAACTTGGAGTAAAGGATAGCAAAAGGCTCTCAGATAATTCGGTAAAGGAGCTGGCAGCGAAAATCAACAGAATGTGTGGGTGCTCAACAGTAATCATAGGACCTAAAAGATACAACGAGTTGTATAGCAAGATAGGAAACCTGAATCGCCTGCTCGCCTGGGGGCATTCCAGAGCTATAGAAAATATCCTGGATAAAGAGGAATGTGATTATGCACTGGCTGACCAATTTGGAGATAAGAATTTCATAATCAATGCGCTGATGGAGAAAGGGAAGAGGATAAAGATGAAGCAAAGATTTAGGGCTGAAAGCGATATGGGAGTAGCAGCAGCCTCGATATTAGCCAGGGCAGAGTTCCTCCGCCAGCTAGCGATGCTATCCCCAAAATACGGCATGGATTTCCCTAAAGGAGCCTCGTCAGCAGTAATTGAAACAGGGAAGGATTTTGTCAAGAGATATGGAAAGGAAAGGCTGAACGAGGTTGCTAAAATCCACTTCAAAACCACGAAATCGGTGTTAACAGAGTAAGGCTGTTTAAAAATGTAGATGCCCAATTTATTGGGCATCTGTGCCTGATTACCCAAGGCAACTACAAAAATCTGGAGGTGAAGGGCTTCCAAAATGTCCAAAATCGAACGAAAAATCAAAATCAAACCGTCGCAGAGTAAGAAAAGGAAGGGAAATGGAAGTAATATTAGCTAGCACAAAGCTATGTATAATTCAGGGAGACGTCACCAGGCAGGCTACTGATGCCATAGTCAACGCTGCCAACCCCAGCTTGATGGGAGGCGGGGGAGTAGATGGGGCAATACACAGGGCTGGAGGACCGGCTATTCTGGAGGAATGTAAGCAAATTGTTTCCAAGCAGGGGCGGCTGCCCACAGGAAAAGCTGTAATCACCACAGGAGGGAATCTGAAAGCGAAATGGGTGATACACACAGTTGGCCCTATTTGGCATGGCGGCGGCAAAAATGAAGCTGAGCTCCTGGCCAGTGCATATTACGAATGCCTAAGAGTGGCAACTGAGAATAAATTGGCTAGCATCTCCTTCCCTTCCATAAGCACCGGTGCCTATGGCTATCCCGTAGCTGAAGCGGCAAGAATAGCAGTAAGCACAGTGGTTTCATTTCTCAAAGAGCAAGCTACTTCCATCAAAGAAATCGTATTTGTTCTTTTCGACTCCAGAACCTATGAAAGCTACCTCTTGGCATTGGAAGAGGTGGCAGGTAATCCTAAGACCTGAAAACGGCAGGGCCAAAACTCCCTTGGAAGTTGCCCCCCCTTGAGATTGCACAAAGCGTCAAAAAGTGCAATTTGACAGACCTAGCCTCAGCCCTCTAGCAGCTAATCCCCTTTACCCACTAGGTTCTTTTGCTTGCTCTAGCCCGTGAAAATGCTTAATCGGAGGTGCCTGTACTTTCTCGGCAACCTTGCGGAAATGGAATCCCTGAACAGCAAAGGTTATAGATAAGGGGAAAGACTTGGGCTTCTTCAGCAAAGTCCAGGCAAAAAACTTCCAATAATACATTCTCCCTTTTTCCTTGACACCCATAACCCACATGCACCTAATCAATGCCAGGATATGGCGAGGACTCATGTTGCTCTTTCTCATGCTTTTAGGGTTATATTCTCGTAGGAAAGTTTTAACACGTTCGTAATATGGCTTGGGCGAATAGATTGTGTCTAGGATATGCTTATAGCCGTTAGCTAGTCTTTCATAGCCCATCTTAGGGACGAAATTAGTTGAACCATCTGTATTGTCACCAGAACCACCTGGCAATAAGCGGTTCTCGTTTTTCAGGCGTTTGTATAGTCTTGTTCCCGGAGGAGCCATTAATACACCGACCATCGCGGTGACAATGCCACTATTCTGAATAAAACTTATCTGGCTTTTGAAAATTGAGAGTGGGTCGCTATCAAAACCTACAATGAATCCTCCTTGCACTTGAAAACCGTGGTTTTGAATCTTCTTAACTGATGCCAGCAAATCACGGTTTTTATTCGGCATTTTGTTACATTCGACTAAACTCTCCTCATTCGGGCTTTCGATGCCAACAAACACCGTATCAAATCCCGCCTCGCTCATCAATCGCATTAGTCCTTCATCATCGGAAAGATTTATGGATGCTTCCGTAAAAAATGAAAAGGGATGCTTTTTCTCTTCCATCCACTCAGTCATTGCCGGCAGGATTTCTGATTTTAATTTACGCTTGTTGCCAATGAAATTATCATCAACGAAAAATACGCTATCTCGCCACCCCCGATTGTATAATGCCTCCAGCTCGGTTATTACCTGACCCTTGTCTTTAGTTCGTGGTACATGCCCGTTCATTATAACAATATCGCAGAACTCGCAATTGAAAGGGCAGCCTCGGGAATATTGGATGCTCATCGAATGGTATTTTTTCTTATCGATGAGTGACCACAAAGGTACAGGAGTTTTTGTTATATCCGGTCGTTCCTCAGATGCGTAGATATGCTTGGCACATCCCTTCTCTAAATCTTCTAAAAAGAGCGGCAGTATATTCTCCGCCTCGCTGAGTATAAGATGGTCTATGTCGTCAAAACCAAATTCTTCATACCCGGCGCTAAAAAGGGGGCCACCGGCAACAACCTTAGTACCGAATTTCTTACATCTGTTAATGACTTCCCTCGCCGAATCTTGTTGGACTGCCATAGCACTGATAAATACATAATCAGCCCAGTTGAGGTCTTTATCACTAAGAGTTGCCGCATTCATATCTACAAGCTTTTTCTCCCATTCATCGGGAAGCATTGCTGCCACAGTTAACAGGCCTAGGGGAGGGAAAGCCACCTTCCTAGAAATGAATTTCAAAGCATGCTTAAAACTCCAGAAAGTCTCTGGAATCTGTGGATAAACAAGTAGTATCTTCACACTAATCTCCTTTCAGTGTAGTCTAACCGATAATACCACAACACACCGACATTTTCCTAGGGGGTGTGCTGGCTGACCACATAGGTAACACTTGTCCAGGGATTTTAGCAAGTTCTT
>CAZQDF010000071.1:0-2140 GCA_964592065.1 uncultured Dehalococcoidales bacterium
CGGCTCATAACCGGTTGGTCGCAGGTTCGAATCCTGCCGAGCCCAGAAGCCTCGCCTGGAAGTTGTCCTTCGTTGAGGATACAACTATGACCTGCCATGAATTATTGATTAGAACTAAACTCAGGAAAACAATTGGAAGTATACAAAGCTCTAATTCTTGAACTGACCGACATTGAGGATTAACAACTAAAAGGGATAGCTTATCCATTGCCATATAGCATAAAGCCACTTCTCCTCGGTAAGCACTTAGCGGCCAAGGGTACATTTACCTACTTAGTTGATTGGGAGAAACAAATATGGGTAGCTAATGCCTTTTGGTATATCAAAGCCGGAAACAAAAATATATTGGTAGATACAGGCGTTTCCCAATCCGACATACAGAAATACCTACACGGACAACCTTATGAGCACATTAGGTCTTTCATCGAAGCATTGAATTTAGCAGGCATCACAGCAGAAGACGTTGATATCGTTATTCAGACCCATCTTCACTTCGACCACTGTGGTCATACGGCGCTATGCAAAAGAGCAAAGGTGATTGTTCAGGAGGCAGAGTTGAAATTTGCCTATTCTCCACACGCCCTCTTCTCTGGATCTTACAATCCAGGATCTTTGAAAGACCTCCGTCTTCAAGCAGTTACTGGGGATTGCCAGATTTTGCCAGGGATAAACGTGATACTAGTACCGGGCCATAGTCCTGGTACACAAGCAGTGGCGGTGGAAACTAAGGATGGGATTGCTATTATCAGTGGCTTCTGTAGTATCAAGGAGAATTTTTCACCACCAGAGAAAATCCGCACAAGGTGGCCGGTACTAGCACCAGGAGTATCGGTAAATTCTCTACAAGCCTTTGATAGTGCTCTCAAGATCAAGGGGCTAGCTGATATCATCATTCCCAATCACGACCTTGAGACTGCTCAGAGAGAAGAAATCCCTTAGGACAAACTACGGCAACTTTGCTAATCCCTTTAGTGACATAATAGTAGTTGACATAACACTTTAGATACACAATGCTCTTCAATCAGGCTTAGCTAGGGGATGGTATTTGTGATGAGTTTCTTCGGCATACCTATCCGGGGTATGGACATAGCGTGTAGTGTCCTCTAAGGATTCATGACCCAAGAGAATTTGAAGAGCTGCTGGATTAGCGCCTTCCTCAGCTAAATAAGTAGCAAAGCCCTGTCTCAAGGTATGAGGGCTTGCTTTGATTGGCAGGCCGGACCTTCTGGCATATTTCGTAACGATTCTTTGGACGGACCTTACGGTCAGCCGCATTTTTTCACCGTTCCTCTGGGTATCGAATGTGCCGCTATATCGGATAAACAGTGGCATGAAATGGTCCTGGCGCGACTGTAAGTAGCGCCTAAGCGATTGTGCGGCCCTATTTGATAGAAGGACCACGCGTATCTTATTGCCTTTGCCTTTGACACCTAATTCTTGGCGTTCCAGGTCTGTCTGGTCACGATTTAAGCTGACCAATTCTGATACTCTTAAGCCTGTACTGAAAAGAGTTTCTAGAATAGCTTTATCCCTTAGCCCTATGATGTTTGAGTAGGGGGCTGGGGCTTCGATTAATCTAACCAAATCGCTGAACTCGGCTACCTGGGCGTGCTTTTGGACGGCCTTAAGCAATGTGACTGCTTCAGGTAGTAACGGGTAGGGATAGCCTATGCCAATTAAGTAGCGTAGGTAAACTCTGAGTGCTGTCAGCTTGTAGTTTATAGATTTGGAGCCAAGTTGTTTATCACTCCCATTGCTCAGGCCCTCGGTCTTTCGACCTCGCGAGGCCAGATATGCTTTATAGTAGGTGATGGTGTTTTTGTTAACTTTATCAAACTGGATACCGCTTTCATTCAGAAAATGGTTGAAAACCTCCAAATCTCGTTTATAGTTGTAAGCTGTCGCTGTAGAATAGTGGTTGGCCTGCAAATTCAGCAGAAACTCATCAATATGTGGTAGCATTTTTGGTCAATCCTGTTTTCTTATAGCTACGAAATGAGCCAGGCTGCACATATCGGCAGGTAAACTCTATGGCGCGCTCGTTGCCTGGTACCAGTAGAATTTTCGCCTTGGCCAACGTCTGCAGGTTCCACCATAACTTATAAGCAGAGGTAGTGCCCACCTCTATGAATAAATCTGT
>CAZQDF010000071.1:2240-4025 GCA_964592065.1 uncultured Dehalococcoidales bacterium
GCAGCCATTGGCTCTCACGATTGATAGCTGTTTCGACAGTATGCCAGGGTAATCCTGTTTCCATGAGTTTTCTATTCATGCTTACTGCCTATCCTCATCTTGACCTATTTCCTACTGTGAAAAGCCTTATGAACTTCCTTTAAGTGCCTGTTAGTAACATGGGTATAAACCTGGGTGGTTCTGATGCTTTCATGGCCTAGCATCTCTTGAACAGAACGAAGGTCAGCCCCAGCTATTAGCAAGTCTGTGGCGAAAGAGTGTCTCAAGGTATGAGGGCTTGCTTTTATTGGCAGTCCGGACCTTCTGGCATATTTCGTGACAATATTCTGGATAGACCTTGCCGTCAGTCGCATTTTTTCACCGTTCTTTTGGGTATCGACTGCACCGCTATATCGGATAAACAATGGCTTGAAATAGTCCTGGCGCGATTGTAAGTAGCGCTTAATCCATTGCGCAGCCGTATCGGATAAGAAAACTACGCGTAGTTTATTTCCTTTGCCTTTGATACCAAATTCCTGGCGGTCAAAGTCTATCTGGTCACGATTTAAGCTAACTAACTCCGATACCCTCAGTCCTGTGCTGAATAAAGTTTCTAGAATAGTTTTATCCCGCAGTCCAGCATTATTTGATATTTTAGGGCTGTCTAGTAGTCTCTCTATTTGACCTGAGTCCAAAAAACTAACAGAGCGAGAGACCTGTTTTGGAAGTTCTATCTTGTCAGGGGATAGGGTAAGTATATCGCGCTTGACTAAGAGATAACGCAGAAAAGCTCTCAATGCAATAATATAGTAACTTTGAGTGATTCGTTTTAGTTGCGCGCCATTTCGGTCACGAAAATGCGCCAAATATAACCTGTATCTCCTAATAAGTTCAGGGTCTATATCTTCTGGCTTAGTGATAGAATAATTTTCACTGAGCCAGTTGTAGAAGCGCTTCAAATAGTGTCGATACCGGTGAATAGTAAGAGGAGAGCAACCTTTCTCTATTTCCAGGTATTCTAAGAACTCAGCAATTAATAAGTCTAAGCTCATGTTCAGTTCATATATCCTGTAAAGTTACTTTCTTCGCAAAAGGTACGTTGTGCGAAGATATTTTATGTTAAAACTTTTCCACTCTGTTGTCAAGTATATGCACCCGGTTTCAACTGGGACAAGCCTTATGATTAAGGATGTTCCGTTGCAGCCTCTGCCTGCTTGCTTCGATAACATCGGGATGTTTGCCAGACTAATGGATTAACAGCCCCCCTATTAGGCGTTTTGTTGAAGTTGTCGAATCCATTAGGCTACAATCAAGACAAATCGAAAGGCGAGCCGGTGACCAAATAGAATGATCAGAGAAAATGTCGCCAGAATACTGGCCGAGTTACCTGATGGTGTTGAGTTGGTAGCGGCGGCGAAGACAAGGACCCCTGAAGAAGTGCTCGAAGCTGTTCAAGCTGGAATAAAAGTTATCGGTGAGAATTATATTAGAGAAGCGAGACCAGCTTACGAAGTGGTGGGGAAGAAAGCAAGATGGCATTTTATCGGAACCCTGCAAAAACATAATGTCAGGATAAAAGCCCTGGAAATGTTTGACATGATAGAAACCATTCATACCCTAGAAATAGCAAAGGAGATTGACAAGAAATGTGCTCAAATTGACAAAGTAATGCCAATATTAATCGAGATAAATAGCGGCAGAGAGCCACAGAAATCCGGGGTGTTCCCGGAGAATGCTGAAAGATTAATAAGGGACATTTCTAGCCTCAGGAATGTTAAGGTGGCAGGCTTAATGACTATGGGGCCG
>CAZQDF010000071.1:4125-7268 GCA_964592065.1 uncultured Dehalococcoidales bacterium
CCGCCTTCCCATAGTTGAATAATCTTGCAGTCCCGCAAATACTTTTCTATGTTATACTCCTTCATATAGCCATAAGACCCGGTAAGCTGCATGGCCTTGTTACATACATCTACTGCTACATCACAAGCATATACTTTGGCGCCGGAACCTTTAGCTATTTGGGCATCGCTATAGGGAGAGCCATAGACCTTGCGGTTGTTGAACATGCTAGCAACAGTTAAATAGTAGAATCTTGCACTCTCAATGCCGATGATCATGTCTGCCAGCATCGCAGCTTGTAAACTGTGCTGCCTGACTTGCTTACCCCCATAGAACCTGTTTGCGGTAAAATCGAGAGCAATATCAAACGCAGCCTGGGCGTTGCCAACAGCGAATGCTGCGCTCGATAAGCGCCCCCATGATAAGAAGTTACGAAAGCTTTGGTGATCCTTTCCTGGCTCTGACGATGCCCGATATTCCTTGGGCACCCTCACGTTATCAAGATGAATGCTTGCATTTACATCAGTGTACCTCATGCCCAGTTTGTTCTCTGGTTTATCAAAGGAAAGACCTGGAGTGCCTGCAGGGACATAGATGAGCGCAATCCCTTCCTCACCTAGGTTTGGATCCGTAGTGCTAGTTACTAGATAGACATCGGCAACACTGGCACCGCTGGGGAATTGTTTTGCCCCATTTATGACCCACTCATCGCCATCAAGCCTGGCAATAGTGTGGATTTCCTTCCCCCTGTAATCGGCACTCTCTATGTTACAGCCACCTTCGGGCTCGGTCATTGCTTGGCAAGCCTCGTGAAACTCATCCTTGCAGAAAGGAGCACATAAGTCATTGATCACTCTATCATTATGAGACCGCATTGCTGGGCCAAAAACCCATGCTGGAACACTGAGGGTCATAGCGATGCCACTGTCGCCACGAGATACCTCTTCATATCCTACCACCAGGGAAATTGCATTCGTACGCAGGCCACCTACCGATTCAGGCAAGCCTCTTTTATGCAAACCGATTTTTGCTAATCCGTTCAAAACATGATGAACAAGCCCGCGGTCTGCGTCTTCATCCAGTTGCTGTCTAACCGGCATTATTTCCTTATTCACAAAGTCACGTATGGTTGTCACCATCATTTTGTCCTCTTCGCTGAGAAATTCACCGTATTCCTTCATTTCAATCCCCCTTTGTTTTTCCTTACGAAATCATATCTGGAAGTATGCTATAAATCAATTACCAATCCCACCCCACACTCGAAATTTTTATCCCTGAGTAAATCTCGTATTTCTCGCTTGTACATGGTGCAATGGCAAGGATAGATAGCCAATAAATCATTGAAAACTTTAAAGTCGTGAAAACCATGGAACCCGCCAGCGATTCCATAAAGCTTTCCAAACTTTGAGGCAGCTCCTAAAATACTCCGCATCGCAGGATGAGAGCACCCTGTCACCACAAATATTCCCTTGCCGGTTTTGAGAATTAGAGACTGTTCTATGCCTTCAAGCTCACCAGTTGAAAAGACATTCTTACAAATCTGGATAGCATCTTCAACAATGGTTACTTTTCTCCCTGAGAACGCTTTACTAAAGGAACTTGGAAGGTAAAGTTCAGCGGTCTTGTTCATTCTAAGAATCTCGGAAAGCCCCCCAGTGTGATCTCCATGAACATGTGAGATTACAATTATTCCTATATCTTTGGGATTGATGTTAAGTTCTTTCATATTGTGTAATAATGTAGGGCTATCAGCGCCGGTATCGAACAAAATGGGAGGCGTCTCATCACTTTCTATAAAAGCGGAAAACCCCCAGCTTGCTCTTAATCCCTCTCTTTTTGCCTCATTATCATAAACAATTGTAATTCTCATCATCTCTTCTGATTACCCTCATTTCTATTCTGCTGGCCAAACATGCTCATGGCAATGGGCTATAGTATAGGGGAAAACAAGTCTGATTTTGGTGGTAACACCATTTACTTCTCCTTCATAATCAAGTTCTTTTTCAGACTGCTTGAATTGATATAAATCGAAAGGCAAATCTCCTAGAAGCCAATGAAAGTTGTAGGAATTAGCACTGTACATCGCACCTCTTATATCGCATATCAAGGTAGTTGATTTCCTTGCTTCGTCGAACTCAACTTCAACATTAACGATGTATTTGTTATGGCTTTCTAGGTTATTCTCAAAAGATTCGATCTCTTTAGACTCAAATTTCCTTTTTGACTCTAATATCTTAGAAAATTCCTCTCCGGTCCAAAGAGATTCCCTTTGATAATGTAGAATTTCTGCTTCCGCCTTTATCTCTATGATTCGCGCAGCTTCTCCACCAATCGGTGGTGACACAATTCTTGGCTGAGCACAGCCAAACAAAATTAACAGAGCTATAATTAATGAGATGACGGACATCCATCTTGATTTGAAATCATGTGCTGCCAAAGGCCTGCTCTCCCTCACGTCTTACCCTAAGATCGTATGTTATCTTGCTTAGAAGCTTGTCAATTCCCCAGCCCTTAGCAGCAGAGATAAGAGCCATGTTTTTGCTTAGAAGCATGATTGGTTCTTTAATACAAGGAACAAGGGTTAAAGCTTTTAGCTCTGCTTCACTGCTTAGAGCTAAATCTAATTTGTTGAATACCGTGATTTTGGGTTTGTCTTTAAGGTTCAGCTCGTTGAGTTCCTCTTCTACTGTGAGGTACTGATTAGTTGCGTTTTTGTGTGTTATGTCAACTATGTGCAAAAGCAAATCAGCCTCAGCGAGCTCTTCCAAAGTGGCTCGAAAGGCTGCAACGATCGATAGCGGAAGTTTATGAATAAAGCCTACGGTATCGGTAATTAAGAACTGTTGTTCATTAGGTAAAGCTAAACGACGGGTTACGGGATCCAAAGTAGAAAAGAGCTTGTCTTCTACAACCACACCAGCTTTGCTTAAGGCATTAAACAAAGTACTTTTACCCGCATTAGTATAGCCCACAATAGCTACGATTGGCACACCTCTCTCCTTGCGTCTCCTTCTATAAAGGGCTCGATGTCGCCTTACATTCTCTATCTCACGTTGAAGATGATTGATACGTTTATGGATGAGGCGGCGATCAGTCTCTAACTGTGGTTCGCCAGGACCTCTAGTGCCAATGCTCCCACCAAGACGCTCTAAATGGCTCCACTG
>CAZQDF010000072.1:0-7188 GCA_964592065.1 uncultured Dehalococcoidales bacterium
ATGAGCTAGGTCTTGACCCAACAGAAGTTGCACTGAAGAATGATGGCTATGAGGGGAAAGATATGACGCAGCTCTCGAAGTACAAGCGTGAGCATGGATTCCCCGATAGAGATAGCCTCAAAGAGTGCATAGAGGCAGGTAAAAAGACCATAGGCTGGGATGAGAAGTGGCACCCGGCAGGTACCAAGGGGCTTCCCAATGGAAGGATGCACGGCATGGCCTTCACATGGACCCATGAGTGGGATGACGTACGAGGAATAGGTTCTGCGGCTGTGCTGATTGAAAATGATGGGACAGTCAGCGTTATAGGAGAGCAGTCTGATATTGGAGTTAACCCTTGGACTGCCTATTGCCAGATTGTGGCCGATGAATTGGGGGTACCATACGAAGATGTTAATATTAAACCATTTGACTTGGACCATGGTTTTGCCCTGATGTCGCCTGACGGTTCCTGTAACCTGTGCTCTAATGGAAATATCGTCAGAGAAGCTGCTAAGAAGGCCAAGAAAATGCTCCTGGAGCTGGCTGCACAGAAACTTGAGGGAGTAAAAGCTGAAGAACTGGATGTTAAGGATAGGGAAATCTACGTTAAAGCAGCTCCGGAAAAAAGAAAACCGATAAAGGAAATTGTAGCCAAGGCGATGCCGATGTGCGACTCCGTTGCATTTTGGTCAGAGCCACCCATTATAGCTTGGGCCTGGTATGCTCAGGGACTTTGGGGGCAAGCTAGAGAAACTGGGCGGCCCCGCTTGTGCCGGCAGGCACACTTCATAGAAGTAGAGGTGGATACCGAGACCGGAGAGGTCGAGGTAACTAAGGTGGTTAACGTCAATGACGTTGGCAAAGCAATATCTCCTGAGACAGTAGAGGGCCAGCAGTATGGTGGCACATACATGGGTGTAGGCAGGGCGCTTAGCGAAGAGATGGTCTGGGATGAGCAAACTGGGGTACTGCTCAACGGCGATTTTCTAAACTACAAATTCGCCACAATGCTTGACTATGGACCCATTGAGACCATTGTCAAAGAAACAGGCATGGGGCACGGTCCTTATAGGACATGCGGGGTTGCTGAAGACATCGCCACTGTAATGCCTGCCCTTTTAAGTCCTGCTGTGTACAATGCCATAGCCAGGTGGATCGATGATTTCCCCATCACCCCAGACAAGGTCCTCCAGGCATTAGGAAAGGCATAAAAAGTGGTAGGGTAAATACACTGCACTTTCAGAAGCAGCCAGGATATGCTTGAACGTAGTATATATAGTATAGCATCCCTACCAGGCAGGCAAAGCAATAGAGGAATCCTTTATATATATGTATAAATGAATAAATGAGTAAACTGGTGAAACTGCAGGTGCCTATCCCCCTTAGCAAAACAGGTACCAGATTCAAATAGCGAGGACATTGATGAAAAACACCATTGGCTTATAGGTAGCTCAAATCCCCCCCGTTATTGCCAGAATGTAACGAATTGTGACAGTTATGCTAACCAAATGGAATCAAGCGTATATGGAATTAAACGATTTCATTACGGGAAATCGCGAGAGCGAGATCGACAAGGATGTAATAGCAATACCTGAAAATGCGAGGCCTGAGTTCTATCGGCTATTCGATACCGTCAGAACGACATTTATAGAGGAAAACTTTTCAAATCTTCTCTATAAGTCCAGAGCTTTAAGCGATACATATACCAAGGTTGAAGAAGAAGTAATCAATCTTCTTCTGTTGGACGATATCTCTATGCCAATCGGCCTTCATAGGTTCCTAGGCAACCCCCAAAACCAACTGATACGAGGATTATTTGACCCGCTATTCGATTTATTGAGAGGAAAAACGAATGTCGAGGCATTTGCAGAAGAAGCTTCAAGAAGCATCGAGAATTCTTTCACGGACTTATACCGGTCAGGATATGAAAAGTGGGTTGTATTTTCCTTGGTAAAACTACTTGAATCTAATAAGAGCTTCCACACCCCCCTTCGCCAACCTAGTTTTAAGGAAATGGTAAAGCGTTTACCTACATATAGAGAGCCAGTTCCCCTTCCAGAGGAGTCGCAGCATCTCTCATTTGAGCAAGAAAGGATGCCAATTTTAGTAGTTCCCGACTTCATAGTATACTCCCCTAAAATAGGGGCATATATCGCTTTTAGATCGGGGTTCAAGAGGGCCACGTTGGTCGCAGCCGATATTAATGAGAGAAATGAATGGTATACAGTTGATTCTATAAGAGAAAAAAGTGGCCCAGTAAATCTAAAGTTTGACTTTGCTGTCTATATCGCCGGCCGCCCGGAAGACCTTGCCTTGATAGCAGATTCGAGAATGGTCCTTAGACCGGACTTAATCATAGAATGCATGGGGCAAGGAAACTGGCATGAAGATGAGTTGGAAAATGCAAGGCTCTGCCACGATATCCTTAAACCAAAACTGGGGACATATGTAGTTTCCCAGGAGCCTGCGCCCCAAGACGTACGTGAAAAACTAGGAGCGGATATCCATGTCCTTACAGTTGGTCTCAACCAATCCAAGCTAAGCCCCATTATTAATGTACTAGCGAACTATAAAAATTAGCAACCTTTTTACATTTGCGCTAGTATTTAGGGAATACCTTTAAGAGTCCAAGATTTTTGCTGAGACCTCCAACCTTATTCATTTCGGTAGTTTTTATCACTGGTATCTATGGTTTAAATTGATTGCTTATATAATAGTTGTGCCCCTGCGAAAGGTAGCTACTCTGAATTAGCCAAGGATAATCTGAGTTACATTGTGATCTAAAGCCACCCTTACAGTCTAACTCTGTTCGACCCTCTCCTGCATAGCATAGCCTTCCCTTCTAATTAGCTGACTCAAGATGGTAATAGTAATCACCCATAGTATCAATATCTATATTAATGCTCACAGAGTCGATGGCAACCTCAAGGATATCATCGGGATGCTGTCTGATTATCCACCTGCCACCCACATCGCCTTTCAAGCTCAGTAGCTCCTCCTTGTACTTAACAGAGAAGATAATGGGATTTCCCCTTTTAGCTCCGTATATTGGAATGATAATGCCTTTGTCGCAACCAAGTGATTTCTCTATCAGCCTATTAAAGGTCTCGCTATTTACAAAAGGCTGGTCAGCCAGAGCTATCATAAATCTCTGTGCTTTATCATCGACCAGATTTAGTCCAGCTACTATGGAGGTGCTCATTCCCTGTTGGTAAATTGGATTCACAACAATTTTAACTGGCCTATTGGCTATTGCCTTTATCATCTCTTGAGCCTTATACCCCAGTACCACGATAATCTCACCCGCATTGGAACTCAAAAGGTTATCAATAGTTTGTCCCAGAACAGTACTCTCTCCGAAAGGTAGTAGCAACTTTGGCCTACCCATGCGTTTTGATTCACCGGCGGCTAGAAGTATCGCTGACACCATAACACAGTTACTCCTCTTTACCCTCAGACAGGTGCAGACCCACCACAAAGCTTATGTTGCTCCCCAACTTATCGACCTTGGGGATAGCATCGGGTTAAAGTATCACGTGACATCCACCTCTTGTCAAGTTACAAAGCTTTGACTACAAGGCCCGTACTGAAGTATTCCACTAGTCAGGGGTATGGAAATAAGATGGGCGGGGGATGTCCTCATTCATGAGCGAATTAAGGAACATAACTTCTAAGACTATGGACATATTAAGGGATGTGATGTCTAAATAGGTTATAACCTATTTAGACATCACAATTTAGTACATCATGGGAAAAGAGAGCATGTTTGGCAAGGTGACAGAGCTTCCCTCAAGACATTAGCGAAGGCAGTGACGACACTGCTGGGATGGGTCTCAAGGAAATTGAAGCTACAGGGAGAGTCTGGCACTGTAGCGAAGAGAGAAGCCGCGCTTAAAAAACTTGTGGATGACAAAGATGAGTTGATTAGCCATTTGACACATTTAATCAATTTATTATATAAGCTCTACTGAAGCGATTAAAATAGGCTGAAAGACTCTGGATTTGAAGCTGAAACCGAGACCTTTGAAAGAAACTGTCTCTCCAAAAAAGGTAAATCAGTGAGAAAGCTACTCATTTCACTCTGTACTGGACTACTTATCATTCCCTTTGCTGGATGTGCTCCGAAAGAGGAGGCGTCTGTTCATATGGCAGTGGAGTTTGTAGACCATGCTGCCTGTGCTCATATAGCCAGGAATCAAGGGTGGTTTGAAGCCGAAGGCTTAAAGGTCACCACCTTTGAGAGCTATATAACCGGTATGGCTCTGTCTACCGCTCTGGGCAGGGGCGATATCAATGTCGCCTATATCTGCTTGATTCCAGCTATATGTGCCTATGCCAATGGCAAGGTGCCACTAAAGGTTGTTGCCGGGACGCATAAGTATGGCTATGGTTTGCTTGTTGACCCCGACAAGGTGAAAAGCGTCAAGGATTTAGAAAACCCTGATATTCGCCTCGGATGCGCTAGGGAGGGTAGCCCTATAGATGCTATTATGCATAAGATGATAGATAAGTATCAGCTTAATGAAAACAAGATACTGGACAAAGTTCAGCGCATGCCTTCGCCTAAGGTGCTTCTTGCCCTCAAAATGGGACACCTGGATGCCGGTTTTTGCTGCGAGCAGTTTCCCTCCATGGGTGAAGAGTTAGGCTTTAAAATACTCTTGAATGCCCAAGATGTCTGGCCCGGAATGCAGGGAAGCGTCTTAATAGTAACCGACGACCTTATAAGGGACCACCCTGACATAGTTAGAAAGCTGGTAAAGGTGACTCAGCGAGGGACTCGATACATCTATGGACATCCTGAAGAGGCAGCGACAATTGTGGCTGGCGAGCTAACGGTTGTCGGGGAAGAGATTCTCCCTCTCAAGATAGGAAAAACCGCCGCTGAGTTGGAAATCACTCCCGAGGCTATATTAAAATCTTTAACTACCAGGATGGAATGTACCACTAGCGTTGACCCAGCGATGCTCCAGGAGGAAATAGACTATTTGGCGAAGCTAGGTTATATCAAAAGCTTCAATGCTGAGGATATTCTGGATTTGAGCTTCCTCGAAGATGAACAAGCTTAAGAAAATTAAACCGGGATGGGGAATAGTACCCATAGCTGTATTTCTGGCTATCTGGGAGATGGTCGCTCGCTTAAACCTAATTCCCGGCCATTTTTTCTTCCCCCCATTTTCCACAGTGGTAGCAGAATTCTATTACCTGACGGTCAATGGGGTGCTGGGGCGTAATTTTCTGAGCAGTCTAGCCCGAGTTCTCATCGGCTTTTCTACTGGTTCTATTGCCGGATTACTCGTGGGAACTATCATGGGGTGGAAAGACGTAGCCAATAAAGCATTGAGCCCCATAGTTAGTTTGCTCTACCCTATTCCAGCTCTGGGCTGGTTGCCACTATTGATGCTGTGGCTCGGGGTTGGCGAGGCTTTGCCGATTACGATAATATTTATCTGCTCTTTCTTCCCTATCGCCTATAATACAGCTACCGGTATCAGAACTGTGGATAAGAATTACATTCAAGTAGCAAGAACATTGGGTGCGTCTGATATGAAGATTTTGACCACAGTGGTCATACCCTTAGCACTACCAAATATTTTTACCGGGCTGAGGTTGGAATCAGGAATGGCATGGCGCGTGATAATAGCTGCAGAGATGGTGGCTATTCCCACCGGAATCGGAGCATTGATGATGAGAGCTGAGAGCCTAATCCGCATGGACATCATTATAGTTTGCCTGATAGTATTAGCGGTGATGTGTTTCTCCTTTGAAAAACTCTTTACCGTTTTGGAAACCAAGTTAACCAGCCAATGGGGGTAACATGCCATCCATTAAGCTTGAGAAGATATCTAAATATATCTGCCAGAATATCAATCTAGAGATATTGGATAAGGAGTTGCTGGTGTTGCTAGGGCCAAATGGTGCCGGGAAAAGCACTCTGCTGAATATCATTGCTGGATTGGTTGAGTATAAAGGGTCGGTTTTTTTCGATGGCGAGTCAGTAGACAAATTGCCTGCCAGTAAGAGGAAGATAGGCTACCTGTTTCAAGAATTAAACTTATTTCCTCACCTCAATGTCGCCTCCAATATAGCCTATAGCCTAAGAGTCCAAAAACAATTTCGGAGTGAAGTAGAAGCTAGAGTCGAAGGGCTACTCCAAGTGATGAAGATAGAACATCTATCTTCTCGCTATCCCCGACATCTAAGTGGAGGTGAGAAGCAGCGGGTGGCTCTAGCAAGAGCCCTTGCTTTGGCCCCCGATGTCCTGCTCCTGGATGAACCATTGAGTAGCCTGGATGCGCAAGCTTCAAAATATTTGCGAACGGAATTAAGGCAACTGCAAAAGAAGCTGGGTGTCACTACTATATATGTCACTCATGACCTGACAGAAGCTGAAGAAATGGCGGATAGAATAGCTGTAATCGAGAACGGGCACATAGAACAGGTAGGCAGAGCAAAAGAAGTATTCTTCTATCCCATGAGCAAAAAGGTTTCTGACTTCATCGGAGCCCCCAACATCCTGGATTGCACCTACTGCCACAGCTTGGGCAAAGGAGTGGCAGAGGTTGGTTGTGGAGGGCTACCCATAATTATTCCCGATGGTGGAAATACGGTGAAGAGAATCGCTCTACTTCCCAGAGACATTTATATTTCTGAGACCAAAGTGCCTGGACCAGATGTCAACCGGTTTAAGGGAATTATTACTGGCATTGATTCCACTGATGAGACAGTCGGACTAAAGCTAAAGGCAGGAGAGAATAAGCTAACGGCTGAAATGTCTCACCATATTTTTGAGGATATGAACTTGGCAGTGGGTAAAGAGGTATTTTTGATATTAAAACTGAGAAGAATAAGAGCTTATGAGGACAAAGAGCAAGTGAAAGAAAATGTATGACATTATCAAAAAAAAATTTGCTGAGACAATAAATCGCAATGGGCTCGAGGCAGAGGAAATAGCGGTTAAGGCTGTTCCACTCTCCCCACAAGAAGCCATTGGCAATCCCGAGGATAAGGATTATCCGTTGGTTATTGGCAAAGAGCGCTTGATGCAGGCAGAGTTTAAAGGCTCCTTAGGGCAAGCTTTTACCGATATGTATGGCGACTTCAGTGGCAGGCTGAGCGATATCGTGGAGATGAATTTAAAGAATAACTTCCGCAGAGCTATATTCATCTCCAGCCTTAATGCAGTGATGAGGCATTTGGGATTGG
>CAZQDF010000073.1:0-3367 GCA_964592065.1 uncultured Dehalococcoidales bacterium
AAAGAAAGGGAGGCCAAGCGAGCGGGAAAACGAGCTGCTGAAGAAATTAGACAATTAGCTAGAGAGCAGGCAAGAAGGAAAGCTAATTTGGCTGGAGAACAGGCGATAGAAGAGGATCAGGAGGCGAGAAAGCTCAAGGCCAAGAAGCAATCACGAGACTGAGTTAAAATGGTATTTGGCAGCGAAACGAGTTAGTTCTTGTATGACTTTCAAATTCGCCCTTTACTTGTAACTAGGATGGTGAGAAAGAAGGATAAGATTGCAGTTAGTCTGTTACATTTCTATCTCGCTTCCCGCGTACTTTCTAAGCTTAGAGAATATGTCTCTCGCTATGGTCCAATGCGGATTATGTGTCAGAATCTGCTCAGGCTCAATCTAGCCTCTTGAGCTGACGCACCAGTGCTACAGCCTAATTGCCGGCCGCCGAACATTTCATCGGAAAGTTCAAACAGTCCCATTGGCAATTCCCGCAACTCCCGTGCTAATTCCCGCTGCTGCTGCTACCGCTGCGACGACTGCGACGACGACGGTAAAACTTTGCGCAATCCGAGCATCCGGGTAAATTCCACAGCTTTTGCATAAACTCATCGCTCACTTTGATTGCGTGAGCCGATACTCTCTCCAAGTCCTCTACTCTACCGGATATTAGCGCATTTATTTCATGCCTCAGATCCATGGACTGCACTAATGCCCAATTAGCTATTCCCTTTTCGTGGTCCGGGAGTTGCGCTACTGTATCGGGGGCCAGGTCAAATCGCTCCATTTCGTTAAGCTCGTCTCGCGCCGCTCTTACCCTGCGGATTACTTCTGCGTCCTTTATCCCAGTGTCGCGTGCGAATCGCATGGCCTCAGCTAGTGCTCCGGATGCCCTGCTCAAATGCTCATCCGAGCAAATAGTACAGGCAGTGCCGCTCGTAATCTCCGTGCGTGCCTCCGTGTGTGCCTGCGTGCGTGGGATATTTTGTTCAACAACTTTTTCAGAATCGTATTCATTCTTCGGTGTTTCCACCTTTTTTTCTGTGCCGAAAGTTACTACTGCACCGGGAATTGACGGCGGAGTGCTAGCGGAATATTTCCGCTTAATAATAAAGCGCTCCCACGGCATTATCGAAACTCCGTCTATCAACAAACTCAACAAAGGAGGCCTGCTTCTATGTTAATCCAAAGGGAATTTGGTTCCCGTTCGGCTTCTTAATTGCTGCTAGTGCTGCTGCTGGTGGTCAGGAAATCCTGGAAATATGGTCGAAATACCGATATCTCGCTTTCAGTGTCACAATTGGAACCACCTAACATCTCGTTATCAATCCCATTTGATATCCCGTTCTTTGTCCCGTAAACTATAGTTGTGAAATCCGTTAGCGATAAGGAAATCATAAACACGGCGAGAAAATACAACATCGACCCCAACAGCATGAAAAGCGAGGCATTTGCCTTGTTCGAGCGCGGTTATTCACTGAAGGAAACCCGGTTCTTGCTTCGTAAGCACAAAAATCCCGCTAATCCATCAAGCTACAGCAGCACACTTAGAAAATATCGAAAACTGTGGCTGTCTGTGCAGAAATAGATATCGGATATGCATTCCAGAGATTGCAGCGCACTTGGTTTCTACGTTCATGTATGGTCAAACAGAGACACAACACGATGGAATGTTGCATTGGCAGCCAGAGGGGTTGTAACATGGTTTGAGCCAGTATTGCCACAACTGTTTAATTGAAGGTCCTAGAGAAGAGTCGACAGAAGAGGTTGATCAAAAGTTTTTGAAAGATAGTGACACCAAGAAGGAAGCAGAATGTATTAGATTTTAGCTGTTGCTCAGGCAACTGCACTATAGCTAGCAACAGGAGGGTTTATGGCTAAGGTATTGATTGTCTATCATTCAAGAACTGGTAACACAGAGAAGATGGCCAGAGCAGTTGAGCAGGGGGTTCGAGAGGCAAATATCGATGTGGAGCTCAAGAAAGTAGGCGATGCTACATTGACTGATCTAGAAGCTGCTGACGGCATAATCTTAGGCTCTCCCACCTATTTTGGCCTCATGAGTGAAGAGATGAAGGGGTTCATAGACCAATCGATAGGAATTTGGGGAGGGCTGTCCAATAAGATAGGTGCTGCCTTTGCTTCTTCACTATGGCCAGGAGGGGGAAGTGAGACTACGCTGCTCTCTTTGATTCAAGCCATGCTCACTCACGAGATGATCGTGGTTGGCGGTTCGTTGGCGGCTGCTGACGGCGTCTACGGCGCGCTCTCACTGTCGCCACCCGATGGCAAGGCGTTAAATGCCTGTAAGCTTCTGGGGAAAAGGGTGGCGGAACTAGTCGAGAAAATGCAGCGCGCATGAATGCAAGACGGATAACTTGGCAGCTTTGGTGAACGTCTTTGATCTCGTTTTCGGTGTCTATATCCCCTCTGCAACTTTTCGACAATCTGACGTTATGTTATCTCCTTGTTTTCATTCTAATACGCTTGGTGTATGATGTAGTTAATCTGATAAGATAGCACAGTAATATACGTCTCTTTGCGCAACTATGAGGCACCAGTAGTATAGGAGGTGCTCATGGTAAAAGGAAAACAGGAAGGCTTAGGTGACGAACTGTTTGGCACAAGGCTAGGTGAGTGGCGTGATGTCTCCGGCCCAGTGAAAGGCGAATTTGTCTCGCCACCTGACGTATCCAGCACAGAGGAAATAGAAGAAGCCCTTCCTGAACAGGAAGAGTTCTGGCGGCCTCCAGCTCGTTTCGGAGCCGTACCCGTAGAAGCAAACCCGTTGGGCTGGGATCCACGCCGTGGATTTCGTAAGCTCTATCCCCAAGTCATGTTGCCTACTCAAGTTGTGGATCGCGTTAGCTTTGGACATCCTGAGCTAGAGCCCAACCGCCTCTTCTGGGGCGATAATCTCCATGTAATGCGCCAACTCCCGTCTCAGAGTATTGATCTCATATATATGGACCCTCCCTTTTTCTCTGGCAAGCAATACAACATACTCTTTGGAGATCAGAATGAACTGCGTTCTTTCATTGATATTTGGGAAGCAGGATTACCAGGATATTTGATTTGGCTCAACGCTAGATTGTATGAAATGAAGCGATTGCTCAAGAAGACTGGAACGATTTGGGTACATTTGGATTATCATGCAGTACATTACGTTAAACAAGAACTTGACAAGATCTTTGGACATGACAATTTCATTAATGAGGTGAATCGCCAACGCCAAACCTCCCATAGTGATGCAAGGCAAGGAACGCGTTTTCTAAGAAGGCTTCACGATACTATCTTGTTATATTCAAAAAGTCCCTATTATCAGTGGTTTAATCAATATGAAGACTATAGCCCAGACTACGTAAAACGCAACTATAGGCATGTGGAAGAA
>CAZQDF010000073.1:3377-7118 GCA_964592065.1 uncultured Dehalococcoidales bacterium
GACGATATAGCCTGGGTGATCTATCAGGCCCAGGAGGCGAACAGAAGGGCAACCCCTATTACGAGTTTCTGGGAATACGTAAGTACTGGAAATACAATAAGGAGAGAATGGAGGAGCTATATCAGGCTGGGCGGGTTGTCCAAACTAAGCCTGGGAATGTGCCGCGAGAAAAGAGATACCTTGATGAGATGCCAGGAGTTGCTTTGTCAGATCTCTGGCTCAACATAAGTCCGGTGCAGGGCCGTTCGCAAGAAGCAATTGGTTATCCCACACAGAAACCCGAGGCGCTGCTGGAGCCAATGATCAGATGCTGTTCGGAGCCCGGCGATATAGTTGCTGATTTTTTTGTAGGAGGAGGTACAACAGCAGCAGCCGCACAGAAGCTTGGTCGCCGCTGGATAGCCTGCGACCAGTCGAGAGTTGCTGTTGCCATTACCGCTGATAGAGTATCTAGACTGGCTGAGCAAACGCCATTAGAGCAATCAAGTAAGATATTTGCTGTTCCTGATTTCACTGTGGAGCACTGGGGTATATATGAGGCAAAGCGACTATCAGAGACACCCCCAGACCAGTTTCGCCAGTTTGTCCTTCGCGCGTATGGAGCGGTGCCTGATAACTCCGAGCCAGGCATTCACGGACACAAGGGAGCCGTCCCTATCTGGGTTGGTGAGCCGTCTCAGAAATCGCAGGTTACGGCACAGGATGTCGTAGACTTTGCCAATGCTGTGCGCAAAACAGTTCGTTACCAGCAGGATAATCTCCGAGATGGCACTATGCTTGCTTGGGCCTTCCGTCCTGACGCAGTTCAGGCAGCACAGCGACTCCGTGAACAAGAAGCTACCGACCTGAACTTCATTCGCCTTGATATGATTCGTATTGACTCCCCTAAGTTCCGTGAACATGTCAACGTCCTTTCCACCGACAAAGCGGACTACGGTACCTTTCTGACATTCGTTCTGCCACCTCGGGTTGAAGTTGGCTGGAAAAAGCTAAACGGGCTAACCTATCGTTTCGATGTGAGCGAGACCATTGTGTTGAACTCTGAAGGCAAAATAATCAATGTCCAGTGGGACTTTAATTACCAGGGTGTATTCACCAGTACTCAGGGTTTCTCCTTCATTCGCACTACTGCGAAAGAGCCTGCTCTTCAGGTTGATTATACATTCCCTTCAACCGGACGCTATCATATTGCTTGCAAGGTGCAGGATGATGTTGGTGGGGAAGGGTTATGGACTGGGTATATAGAAGTTAAGTAACCAATGTTCAATGAATTTGCCAGATATGAAGAAGATTTCAAAGTGTGGTGCCGGGACGGTTACCCCACTGACTTTCCCACCACATATAGCTACATTGATTTTCTCAGCGACCCATCCAATGACCAAGCACCACGAGAAGGCACTTTATGGCGTCATCAATGGGAAGCATTCTTGCGTGTTATTTACTGCTATGAAGTGTTGGGCAAAAAGACTATTGGGGAGCATGGCTTACTGTTGAACATCGTAACCGGCGGTGGTAAAACAGCAGACATTGCTGCCGTTATAGCCTGGTTACGTATCTCTCACGGGGTGCAAAAATTTCTAATGCTTTGCCCTAATCTCATCGTGCGCGACCGCTTAGAAGAAGACTTTGAAAAGGGGAAGGTATTCAAGGATAGAGACCTATTGCCAGACTGGTCGAATGCTCGACCCCAAGATTTTGACCTGACTACTCTCGGTGGCGGCAAAAGCAGCGGCTGGGCGAGTTTTCTGGGTGCCAGCATAGTTCTGGGCAATATACACCAGTTTTATCTAAGCAATATAGCGGGAAAGAGCAATTTGTCAGCGCTTATGAACGGGTCTGATTTTGTCCTGTTCAACGACGAAGCGCACAATTCCCCAGCGGAAGAATACACAGCCACGCTGCAGCGTATCGAAAAGAAGGTGTTACTACGGATAGATACTACTGCCACACCTGACCGTGCCGATGGTAAAGCCCCCGACAGCGATATGGTCTACGAATATGATGTCAATGATGCCCTTGCCGATGGTCTTATTGCCACACCGGTAGTCTATCAACCAGACATCAAGACTGTAGAACTCACCTACACCGATGCCCTGACAGGAGTCAGAAAGAGAGTTGAGGAGATTGATTGGGAGGAAATAGACCGTAAGGGACTCAGTGCTACTCAGTGGGTAACCGATGACAAGCCAATGCGTCAACAAATGGCTATAGCGCTAAAGCGTCTCCAGGAGCAGGAGATGAGGGCAAAGGGCCGTTACCAACCCATCCTGTTTGTCGTCGCTGTCTGTAAAAAGGATGCGGAAAAAGCAGCTGACACCCTCTCTAAAATCTTCAAGATTAAAACGTTATTGGTTACCGAGGATAGCCCTGAAGAGGATAGAAAGAAAGCACGCGAGTTGGGGCGTCAGCAAAAGACAAAAACTCCATACAAGGCAGTCGTTAGTGTGTTGATGTTGCGAGAGGGATGGGATGTGCCAGAGGTGGGCGTTATCCTGCTTCTCCGTAAATTCAGCAGCAGGGTATATGGTCAACAGGTTATTGGTCGAGGGCTACGTCGAGTCCGTACCAAGGGTATATTGCCTGATGAGCCTCAAATCTGTGCTGTGACGGACCACCCCAAGCTGGAGCATGGTTGGCTGTGGGAGATTTTCGGTAGCAAAATACGGGAAAATGTCACCACAGAGCAAATGTTTGATGAGACAGAGGATTTACCACCACCTCCACCACGACAGGAAATCTCTCACCCTGAGTTAGTCATCGACGTTCCAAAAGAAATTGAGGGGCTTGTCGATGAAGGCGAGTTTGAGGTGGGTGAGATTGAGGTAGCCGAACCTATTGAGAATTGGGAAGGAGTCCTTGCATCTCTTGAATATAGTGGAGAAACGGTCGAGATAACCGGTGTTGAGATTAAATCGATTATCGGCAAGGAATTGGCAGGCATGAAATGGAAGACAATTCACAGTGCCCCGGATCTGCTGCCGACCGATAATGATATACAAGTAGAAGTCACAGATGAGCGTATGCGGGAAGCCATAAAGAGCCGAGTGGTAGAGATAGCTGAGGAACTTTGTGTGAAGGCTGGATATGCAGCGGGCTTTCGCGGTGAGATTTACAGTGCACTGATGCGGCACATAAGGGAAAAATTCCTTGAAAACGCCACTCTTGGTCTAGCCGACCGGCGCTGTCTTGACTATGCTTGGAAGATGTTAGACCAGGTGAAAGCTAAGGTTATTGTAGTACCTGGGCTCGTGGGAGGGATGATAGAGTATGCCAATAAGTAAGCACGCCATCTACTGGGAGCCTAAAAAGAGCCCGTATAATTTCGAGAAATATGACAGCAAACTCGAATTCTGGATGATGGGAAAATTGGATGCTGACCCTACAGTTGTAAGGTGGATGAAACGGCATGGAATCACCATTCCCTGGGTTGACGTACAGAAGCACATGCGCCGCTATTGTCCTGATTTCATTGTGGAATACATTGACGGTCACAAGGCACTTCTTGAAGTGAAGGACCCCAGTAGAGTAGATTCCGACGAAGTCAAGCGAAAGCGAAAGGCCGCCGAGATGTGGTGCAAACGGCGGGGAATGGAATATGTCGTTGCGACAGTAGACTGAAAATGTGTTAGATACATACCTGCTGTATTTTCTAGCCATTCGTGCAACTGAGGTGGTAGGCAACAATTCTGACATTTGTGTGCCTTGCCCCTTCAGCTTCATTCTCCATTGTCTTGGTAATAA
>CAZQDF010000074.1:0-7108 GCA_964592065.1 uncultured Dehalococcoidales bacterium
GAAATTGAGGGGGTTCTGGTGTAAAAACCAGAATTCTGCCAGAAGAGTTGGCTAAAAAATTGCATATCAAATAGTGAAGGGAGGCAAAAAATGAACAGACAGACAATTTCAACAAAACAAGAAGAGGAGGTGAATGAAATGAAACCAGTATTAATCGTTGAGGATGAAGCCATCATGAGAGAGTCGCTCAGGGATTGGCTCAGGGATGAGGGCTACGATGTAGAGACTGCTGAGGAAGGTGAGGAGGCACTGCAGAGAATTGGGGAGAAAGAGTTTGGTGTTGCCGTTCTTGATTTAAGGCTGCCGGGAAGGGATGGACTTGAGGTATTAAGAGAAGCAGTAGCGCAAAACCCAAAGCTTAAAGGAATCATCATTACCGCTTATCCCTCAGTGGAGACGGCAGTGGAGGCGATGAAAATAGGAGCAGTTGATTACATAGTGAAGCCCTTTACTCCCGATGCCCTGGAGAAATCAATTGAGGCAACTCTCGGACCCATTCAGGTGGAGATAAAGCCTAAGACTGCTGCTGAGAAGGAGCTGGCTAAGGTGAGGGCTGCGGGGTATGTTTTTATCCGGCTAAGCGACAACAACAGTCCGCAAGATTGCCTGGATGTACGATGGAAATTAGAGAACATGGAAGAAGTACTTCACATTGACGGTGTCATTGACATCAACGACTTCGATATGGTAGCTGTCGTGAGTGCACCCAGAACAGTCAGTGAAGTAGCTCATAAAATTGAGAAAATTCCAGGGATAGCCTTTGCCAAGCCCGCCCGAATCATGCTAGCGCCCGAGTTCTAAACAGAAAAAGGTTGGCTGAAAAATTGCGTCTCAATAGAAAAGAGGCAAAAATTAACAAACAAGTGACAAAACAAGAAATGAGGAAAGGAGGTGAAAAAAAGGAAACCAGTATTAATAGTTGAGGATGAGGCCATCATGCGGGAGTCGCTCCGAGACTGGCTCAAGGATGAGGGCTATGAGGTAGAGACTGCTGAGGAGGGCGAGGAAGCCCTGGAAAGAATTGGGAAGAAGGAATTTGGTCTCGCCGTTCTCGATCTGAGGCTGCCGGGAAGGGATGGGCTTGAGGTATTGAGGGAGGCCGTGGCGCAAAGCCCAACGCTTAAGGGAATCATTATCACTGCTTATCCTTCAGTGGAGACGGCAGTGGAGGCGATGAAAATAGGGGCAGTTGATTATATGGTTAAGCCTTTTGCCCCCGATGCCCTGGAGAAATCAATTGAGACAACTCTCGGACCCATTCAGGTGGAGATAAAACCTGAGGAGGCCAAGGTTGAGGGGGCCATACCTATAACCGAGGAGGAGATTCCTGCCCACTTCGAGCAAGGCCAGACTTACTTCAAGGCAGGTCACTATAGCGAGGCCTTGAGGGAATTCCAGTCTATTCTCCAAATCGCCCCGGGCCACATGGAAAGCCGAGTTTGGATTCAAAGAACGAAGAAAGAGATGGCGAAGCCAAGGGTCGAAGTGCCCGAAGGTGAGGCTGCTGTTGAAGAGGCGGTGAAAGTCAATGAGTGTGTCTGGTCAAAGATGGGAGTGGTCTCTTATAGAATCTGCACCCGGAAGTATGACTGTCTCACCTGCGAGTTTGACCAGGAAATGCAGGAGAAAATAGCTGCGGGTGAAGCTCCGGGGCTCGATGAGGCTCTGGAGAAGCTTAAGGAACTACCAGGACCTCAGAGAGTTTGCCGTTATGCCCTCAAGGGCAACGTCTCATATCGGCTTTGCACCCGTTTGTTCCAATGCGCAACCTGCGAATTTGGCCAGTTTATGGAAGATGCTCTAGGGCAAAAGCTGGCCAAGCTGGCAGCTCGTCGGGAGGCCCTGCGTAAAAAGGAAGAAAAGGCTAAAGACCGAGTTAGTTAGAATTGTGGCAAAAGAGCACAAAGGGAGGGTCAGGCGTCTCGCAAGGCACCTGACCCTTTTCTTTTATAAGGCCAACCGCTTGTAGTAGGTCTAGTTTAGCTGATAGACGATCCTGAAATAATGGCATGGTCAGGAGATTTCTCATCTGCTCCTGATTCTAAGTTAAGAAGAATCCTTGGGAAATGAATCGCTAGCCATGCAGCCTAGGGATTTGCCTTTTAAAATAATGTTTTGTTATACTGACTTCCTATGTTTCAATTTGCCCTGTGGAAGAGATAGGTGGCTACAAGGCTTTTAATCATAGCCACCTATCTCTTTGTCAATTCTTGAACTATCTAGATTAGTGAAATGGAAGTGCTAAGCCCTTACAAAGAAGCCACCGAGGTGATACTTGAGGCTGGTGGAGAACCATTGAGATTGTGTTACCAATGTGGCACCTGCACTGCTGTTTGTCCCTGGAATTTAGTTCGAAGCTTTATAGTTCGCCGTATTATCCATGAGGCTCAGCTTGGGGCAACCGACTTTGGCAGTGAGGATGTTTGGACCTGTGCTACCTGTGGAGCTTGTGTTCAGAGATGCCCCCGTGGTGTGGAAATAATCGATATTATGAGGGCTGTGCGCCGGGCTGTGGTTAGCCTGGGTATTGGCATTGTTCCTGATGCCCTTCGAATTTCAGCCAAGAATATTGCTGGCGTAGGTAATCCACTGGGTGAGGAACCAGAAAAGCGAGGTGATTGGGCTAAGGAATTAGGAGTGAAGAAATTCGCCCCAGGCACTGAGATACTTTATTTCCCCTGTTGTATTCCTGCCTATGACCCTGATGTTAAAGTGGTGTCTCGGGCTACTGCTACTATCCTCAGCAAGCTAGGGATTGACTTTGGCATTTTAGGCAGCGAGGAAAAATGCTGTGGCGAAGCGATTAGAAAGGCTGGCCATGAAGATACATTTCAAAGCCTGGCTCAGAGTAATATTGCTGCCTTTAATGACAACGGCGTTAAGACTGTGGTCGTCTCTTCACCCCACTGCTACCATGCCTTTAAGAATGAATACCCTGAGCTCGGAGGCAAATTCCAAGTGCTCCATATCACCCAATATCTAGCTTCGCTCATCGAGCAAGGGAAATTAAAGTTTTCTAAAGAAATAAATAAAAAGGTTATCTATTCCGATCCCTGTTATCTGGGACGGCACAATGATATATATGATGAGCCAAGAAAAGTATTACAAAGTATTCCCGGCTTGCAATTAATGGAATTTCCTGATTCCCGTGAGGAAGCTCTTTGCTGTGGTGGCGGTGGTGGCAGAATCTGGATGGAAACTATAAAGGGAGAAAGGTTTTCTGATATAAGGGTGAAGCAAGCTCTTGAGAAAGGGGCTGATACGATAGCTGTCGCCTGCCCGTACTGCTTCCTCAATTACAGGGATAGTGTGCTTACTATGGACAAAAGCGAGGTTATTGAGGTTAAGGATATATCTGAGCTTGTTGCTGAGGCAATATAATAACGGAGAGAAGGAATGGAAGAGGTAAAGATTGGTGTTTATATTTGCCACTGTGGATTAAATATTGCCGGCACGGTGGATGTTGAAGGGGTAGCCAGATATGCCGGAACTCTGCCTAATGTAGTGATTTCCCGTGACTACAGGTATATGTGCTCTGACCCAGGGCAAGATCTCATCAAGAATGATATCAGAGAGCTAGGGCTCAATCGGGTTATAGTCGCTTCCTGCTCCCCAAGGCTACATGAAGTTACGTTTCGCCGAGCTTGTGAAAGTGCTGGTCTAAATCCATATCTATTTGAAATGGTGAACATAAGGGAACATTGCTCTTGGGTTAGTGAAGATAAGAGCGCAAATACGGAGAAAGCCAAAGCTCTGGTCAAAGCTGCGGTCAGGCGTGTTTATTACCATGAGCCTTTGGAGATTAAGGAAGCTCCGTATAATAGTGATACTCTAGTTGTCGGTGGAGGTATTGCTGGGATTCAGGCTGCTCTGGAGATCGCCAACTCCGGGCATAAGGTGTATTTAGTGGAAAGGGAGCCTTCAGTAGGTGGGCACATGATTCAGCTCGATAAGACCTTCCCCACTCTGGATTGCTCTCAATGTATTCTTACCCCAAAGATGAGTGAGGTGGGTGCGCATCGTTATATTGAACTTCTAGCCTATAGCGAGGTAGAGGAAATTTCAGGATACGTAGGGAATTTTAAAGCAAAGATAAGGAAAAAGGCGAGGTATGTGGATGAGAGTAAGTGCACTGGCTGCGGCGTGTGTATGCAGAAATGCCCTTATAAGACAGATAGCGAGTTTGAGCTTGCCCTAGCAAAGAGGAAGGCTGCTTATATTCCCTTTCCACAAGCTGTTCCCAACATTGCCACTATTGATCCGGAAATCTGTGTTTATATTAAATCGGAAGGAAAGAAATGCGGAGCTTGCTTAAAGTTTTGCGAGGCAGGGGCAATAGATTTTAGCCAAGAGGATCAAATCCTTGAGGTCGAGGTAGGCTCGATAATCTTGGCTACCGGTTATGAAACTATGGATGCCAAGCGTATCCCTCAATATGGATATGGGAAGTATGATAATGTGATAACCGGGCTCGAATTTGAGCGAATAGTCAGTCCTACTGGACCTACCGGCGGCAATATCCAGCTTAAGGATGGTAGGAAACCAGAAAGCGTAGCCATTGTACATTGTGTGGGGAGTCGGGATAAGAACTATCACGAGTACTGCTCTCGCGTATGTTGCATGTACGCCTTAAAACAAGCAAATTACATTATGGAAGAGTTACCGGGTACAGATGTCTACCAATTATACATAGACATGCGCTCCTTTGGAGACGGATATGAGGAATTCTATAAGCGCCTGTCAGAAGAAGGGGTCAACTTTATCCGAGGAAAAGTGGTCCAGGTTACCGACCGAGCCTTAGTCAATGAGGAAAAGGGGAGACTTATCGTGGTAGCCGAGGATACCCTAGTGGGGAGGATGATACGCATCCCAGTGGACATGGTTATCTTGTGTAATGCAATAGAACCTCAGCCTGATGCGGGAAAGATAGCAAGTCTTTTCAATATAAACCAAAAGGCAACGGGCTTCTTCTTGGAGAGGCATCCTAAGCTTGATCCTGTAGCCACACCCACGGGAGGAGTTTTCGTTGCTGGTTGTTGCCAGAGCCCTAAGGATATTCCCGACACTGTGGCTCAGGCTTCTGCCGCGGCAGCAAGAGTCTTGGCAATGATAAGCAAAGGCAAAATTACACTTGAGGCTGCTGTTTCAGCAATCGATGAAGAAATGTGTTCGGGTTGCAGGACTTGCCTTAATCTTTGCCCGTTTAGTGCAATCTCTTTTATCGAGGAAGAGAAGGTGTGTCAAATTAATGAAGCACTGTGTAAAGGTTGCGGCGTTTGTGCCGCAGCATGCCCTAGCGGGGCGATAACTGCGAAGCAGTTTACCAATGATCAGATTATTGCTCAGGTGGAAGGCGTGTTGGTATGAGAGACAGGAAAAAGAGTGTCTCGGCTCACCATGCCCAGATATAAAGGCTGCGGGACTTGTGGAGCAGCTTGCCCATCCGGCGCCATTATTATGAATCACTTCAGGAGTGATGAGATTATGGCGCAGGTAACGGCGTTTGTGGCATAGCCTGGCGTTTATTAGATAAAAAGAGGCGTAATAAGTGAATGGGGATAAGTTTGAACCTGTAATTGTGGGTTTTTGCTGCAACTGGTGCTCCTATGCTGCCGCTGACCTCGCTGGTACCTCGAGGATGCAATATCCGTCAAACATCAGGATGATAAGGGTAATGTGCTCAGGGAGAATTAGCGAGCTTCTGATATTTAAGGCCTTCACTTCTGGCGCGGACGGCGTTTTAGTCGCTGGCTGTCATCCTGGAGACTGCCATTATATGAAAGGCAACTTGAGTGCTAGAAGAAGGGTCGTGGGTATAAAGCCTTTCCTTGAAGCTATAGGGATTGAACCTGAGAGGTTGAGGTTGGAATGGATAGGAGCTTCCGAGGGACCGAAGTTTGCCGAGACAGTTAAGAGCTTCACCCAAGCGATAAAGGAACTCGGTCCAAGTCCACTTAACGGGAGGAGAAATGGACATTGAATATGTGCCTGCCATATGTCCTTATTGTAGTTGCGGGTGCGGAATATATCTCGTGGTCAAAGAGGGTAGGATAATTGGACAGGAGCCATGGAAAGAGCATCCGGTAAACGAAGGGGCGAACTGCCCTAAGGGTAAGAATGCCTACGCCTATCTCTACAGCGAAGACAGGCTGAAGATGCCACTGGTGAGAAAGAATGGTGCTCTTCAGGAAAGCTCCTGGGAGGAGGCACTCGACCTAATATCCTCGAAACTGAAGCAAGCTAGCCCAGAGGCTTTTGGCTTTATCGCCTCTTGCAGGAATAGTAATGAGGATGCCTATGTGATGCAGAAGTTCAGCCGGGTAGTCATGGGCACCAATAATGTAGAATATTGCGGTAGATTATGCCATTCCCCGGCAGCGGCTGCCCTAATTCCTGCCATGGGCTCAGGAGCAATGCAGACCTCTCAGCCTGAAGTTGAGTTGGCAGAGTGTATTTTACTAGCCGGCGTCAACCTACAGGAGACCTTTCCCCTAATAGCACGTAGAGTATCCAGAGCGAAAGCCAAGGGAGCCAAGGTCATCTATACTGATCCGAGGAAGACAGCTACAGCCAGATATCTGGCTGATACTCACTTGCAGCTAAAGTCAGGCACGGATGCAGCCCTGATAAATGCCATGATGAGCATTATTCTAGCTGAAGGGATAGAGGATAAAGAGTTTATCGCCTCAAAAACTGCCGGGTTCGATGAATTACGCAATTTTCTCTCCAAGGTAGATTTGAAGCAAGCAGAGGAAATTACTGGTGTTCCTATAGAAAAAATTAGGGAGGCGGCAATTACCTATGCCAAGGCAGAGAGAGGCTGCATTCTCTATGACCAGGGTATATCCCAGCATTACGTTGGCACTGACAATGTTAGGACTCATGCTAACCTGGCCCTTCTCTGCGGGCATGCTGGTAAGCCAGGTAGCGGAATAAACTCAATGAGAGGGCAGATAAATGGTGAGGGCAGCGGAGATATGGGGTGCCTGTGCGTTTTTTACCCCGGATTTAAGCGTGTGGGTGAGGACTCAGCCAAGTTCTTTGAGGAAGCATGGGGAGTGGCTAACCTGCCCACTAAGCCTGGTTTGACCTACATCGATATGCTGTA
>CAZQDF010000075.1:0-7036 GCA_964592065.1 uncultured Dehalococcoidales bacterium
AGCTACAAGCTCTATCCCCTTATCCATAGCTTTTATATTGGTTTCTAATACTGCACCATGAAAGCGGTCTGCCAATACTGCTGTTATAGATTCCCTATCTAAAGGCAAGACATCTGCACCCATCAGAGCGCCAACCATAATTATATTGGTGAAGATGGTATTTCCCATCTTCAATGCTTCATCGGTAGCACCCACTGCTATGAACTTAGCTGAGAATCTGCTAATAGCCTGCAAAAGTTCATCCATCTCAGGATATGTAGCCTTCCCGCTGCTAACATCAGGAGGATAGACTGGTCTGGTATTAGTGATAACAACTGTGCCTGGATTGCCAAATTGATAAAGTAATCGCAGCGCTTCCACTGGTTCTAAAGCAAGAATAACATCAGCATGCCCTGAGGATATCAATGGACCGTATTGCTTTTTCCTCGAGATTCGAACATGGCTGGCGACAGGTCCTCCTCGCTGAGATGTTCCATAAGTATCGCCAACGCCTGTGAGGTAGCCTTTATTTAGTAAAGCGCCTCCGACGAGGAAAGCCATCAATACGTTACCTTGCCCGCCGACACCGCCAATAATCACATTCAGTGGTTCCTTGGTTAATGTTTTCATAGTTATGCCGCCTCCTTAATTATAGCTCCCTGCGGGCATATGTCAGTACACACGCCACATCCGGTACATTGAGCCTCATCTATCTTTGCCTTACCGGCCTCCTTATCCCACATCAATCCCGGGCAGCCGAACAACCGAATGCATAATCGATTACAGCCGCAGCTATCCCCGGCACACTTATCGAGGTCAACGTGCATTTTATAGGGGGCCCGTTTTTCCCTCCGGCCTCTTACCAGTTCGCACACACGCCGCATTATCACCACCTTGGCGCCAGGCTCCTCATCCGCTATCAATCGCAGCAGTGTTTCAGTGGTGCTCTTAAGCTCAAATGGGTCACATACTTCCACTTTAGCTCCCAGCGAGCGACACAGAGCCTCCATATTTACAACTGGGGCTTGCTCCCCGGTAGCACTGACCCCAACGCCAGGATGAGGTTGGAAACCAGTCATGGCAGTAGCACTATTGTCCAAGATAACAAAGATGAAGTTCGACCGGTTCCACACACCATTTACCAAGGCTGGTATGCAGGCATGGAAAAAGGTAGAGTCACCAGCCACAGCGATGACAGGTTGGTCAAAGCCAAATTGCTTTAAATTTCCCAGCCCATTAGCCACTCCTATCCCTGAGCCCATACAGTGCATAACTCTCTCCTGGAAAAAGCCACCAGCGGCAAAGCCCATAGAATAACAACCAATATCACCGGTGACTAACCCGTTACGGCCATCCAGCGTAAGGGCGTTCTTAATTGCCCAGTAGGCAGCTCGCTCCGGGCAACCAGGGCAAAAATTTATAGACCGAGGGGGCACCATTTTGGCAGCTTCTTTCAACTCCATGTCATATTTGGCATCCCGCGATTGGTAAGTAGTACCCGTTACCTTAGCTAGAGCATCAGTAACCAAATCGGTATTCAACTCTCCAAAGAGGTTTACGTGCCCTGTCCGTTTACCGTAGAAATCAATATGTGGCTTATTCGCTGGCAAGCTAGCAGCCAATTCCATTACACTTCCTTCGATGAAGGGGTTAATCTCTTCCGCAAAGAGAACTTTGTTCGTCCGGCTCAGTTGCTTCTCCACAAGTTTCTCAGGCAAAGGCCAGCTAGTACCCAACTTGAAGATACCTACCCTATCCTGTAACCCCAACCGCTCTACCGCTTCTGTGGAATAGAGCCAGCAAACCCCGGAGGTTATAATTAACAACTCTGGCTTATCCGGCCCCACGTAGTAATTAAACGGTGACGTTTCGAATATCGCCGGTGCCTTAGCCAACCTTTGCTGCAACTGATAGTGCAGTATTCCAAATGGACCGGCAGTAAACTTGCTCTTTGTCGGTTTATCCATATCCCATATGTCAGGAAAGTATGCCTTTTTTTCTGTCTTAGGTAACTCACCTAGCTTCACATTGCTTCTAGTATGAGCAAGGCGAGTTGTTTCTCGTACTACGGCGGCAATGTCCAGCTCCCGGGAAAGTTCAAAAGCCCACTTTACCATATCTTTAGCCTCTTGAGCAGTGCTTGGTTCCAAAAGGGGCATATCCATCCATTTACATATCCATCGTGAATCCTGTTCATTGGAACTGGATATAGCTGATGGGTCGTCACCAATTACTACCACCAATCCTCCCCTGCCGACCCCGGTCATGCCCACATTGACCAAGAAATCTGAAACGACGTTTGCTCCATTTTGCTTCATACTTGAAATAGCTGGAATACCAGCAAAGGAAGCGCCAGCGGCTGCTTCCAGAGCTACTATCTCGTTTGTAGACCACTCTGCATGGAAATTCATTTTCTTGGATACTCGAGCTAAAGTCTCGAGTATTTCTGATGATGGAGTCCCAGGGTAAGCAGCTGCGAACCCTATTCCTGCCTCAAGTGCTCCACGGGCAATAGCCTCATTGCCCAACAATAACTGAACACTACCAGGAGCATCCACATCAATACCTGGCATTCTGTTTACCTCCTTGTAATTTATATTTTTTGAAAAACATTTGGATATCCGAGTTCTAGGTTAAGAGCTTGTTGACAATAACCTCTGATAAGCCTAGATAGAGAAGGTTTTTCCTGTCACCTGTTTTTGCAATAATGTTCTTTAGTGCCCTCTTCTTTTTATCCAGTGACGCCTTCTTTTCAATGGCCAAACTCTCATCAGATATGGGTTGGGTCTCAAGAGCGCCTTTTGCTTTGGCTATATCTATAAGTTCAGCACCAGCCTTAGTGCGAGCGATAACAGTATTCCAATCTTTGAACTTAGCTCGTCCTGAACCTACCGAGATATCAGCAAACTCGCCTGTCCAATCCCAGCAGTAGCTGCAGGCTTTGTTGATGTATTTTCTATCCTCGCCCGGTTCCAGCCATCTTTTCGTGGCGCAAAATAGACTAATTACCAGCTTGACATTGTCCATATTCACTCTATTCTCTGGCGGAGACAGCTTCCTTTTGCTCACGGATGCAACCTGGCAAGGCAGGCCAATTATTCCCAATTTCTCATTACTCTCCTTAGGAATGCTATTGAGAGTTGACAACACTCGGGCAGTTGCATAATCAGCATCCGCAGTCTGAAGCAATTCCTCCCTACTTCGAGCCAATAGACCAACTGGAGATCCATCACCAGACATATTTGTCACAATATTTCGAGCTACCAAACCAACTGTAGCCTTACCATCAGATAGTCGTGTCCCAATTGCGGCATCAATAATCCTCTCTGATAGTGCTACTGATAGCAGAGCGGTTATTGCTCCGCCACCTTGCGCCTTCTCCTGAATTTCAGGGTCAGTTGATTTTGCCAGGAGCACCTCTTTCGCAGTGCCTATCCCATCTCCACTAAATGGCACTCCGAAAAGCTTCTGGCTAAGTGCATCTATATCTGTGTAGGTCCGTGGGCAATACTGATAGCAGTTGCCTTCTGATAGGGTGCAATGGTCTAGCTGCACTACTCCTCCCTTGTATTGAGCCAAGTAAGGACAGCCAGCAGCACATCCCTCACAAAGAGGACATAGCCCTTCATCTATGACCTCCTTGCGTAATTTTTCAGGAGCGAATAGCTTTTTAGAGTCTGTGGCTTCCATATCACTAAACTCCTCCTTTCTGAGGAATCTTATCATAAGCTACTTCCTTGGGCAATTTTGTGTGCTGCCTGAGCTATCAATCCCCACCTACCAAAACTTTACAACAACTGCTATTCGTGCTAGAGGAGTATTACCAGATTTTCAATGAAATATTGGAAAACTGGTTGATGAAAGGCAGTAGTGCTTCTATGAAAGAGTTTTAGCAAAAAGCTAAGAAGAAATGCCAGCTATGAGTATTCCCTACTACTTTGCGCCATATCTTGAACCACCCTGGCTTTGGAGGAAAAGGGAAACCAAGCGGAGTGTTCTGTGGCCTGAGTAATGTGCCTGTTATCTATCAGTAGATTAGATAAATGATTAAGGCCAGGGAGTTCTGCTGAGAACTAGGATGTGCATGCCTGAGTTCTGACAAAACTGGGTGGATGGTCTTCATAAAGTGTACACATGGTATGGAGTAGGCTTTCGTTAGAAGCAAATAATCATGCTGTATAGGGACACGGACTTCGAAAAGAAGAAGCAGATGGCTAAGGAATTGGCAGGAATGAAACATTAAACATAGTGTTCCCTTATTTTCTCAGTTAGTAGAGGAACTAATTGGTGTAGATTGGCCACCATGCCATAGTCTGCGATTTCAAATATTGGTGCCTTTGGATCTGTATTTATAGCTATTATCAATCCTGATTCCCTCATTCCAGCTATATGTTGGATAGCACCAGATATGCCACATGCAATATATAATTTGGGTCTCACCGTCTTTCCTGTCTGCCCAACTTGATGGAGACTAGAAATCCAGCCAGTATCGACCACATCTCGGGAAGCTCCGACCTCTGCCCCTAGCACCTCGGCAAGGTCTTCTAGTACCCTGAATTTTTCGGGGCTACCTATTCCTTTACCACCAGAGACAATAATATCAGCCTCCTCCAGGTTAATGCTTTTTCTAGTCTCCTTAGCTATTTCCAATATTCTTATCGTTATATCTTTCTCCTCAATGCCTGCTGGCACTCTGGTTATCTCCCCCTCTCTGGCGACATCCCTTTCCAATGGCTGCATAACTCGTGGCCGTACAGTAGCCATTTGTGGTCTGTGGTCAGGAGTTACGATAGACGCCATGATATTACCACCAAAGGCTGGCCGAGTTTGTATTAGAAGGCGCATCTTCTCATCAATACTAAGCCCAGTGCAGTCCGCAGTAAGCCCAGTACCTAGCCTTCTGGCAATCCTGGGTGCCAGGTCTCTACCTAGATAGGTAGCTCCCATTATCAGTATCTCTGGATTATGCTCACGGACGAGACGAGTGATTATGCCGGAGTAGACATCCGTCTGGTACTGTTTGAGTCTGGGGTCATCAACCCAAAGCACACCATCGGCACCATAACTTATTAGCTCATGGCATTTCTCGCCTACGTTTTCACCAAGCAGGATTGCTGTTAGCTTAACTCCCAGAGTGTCAGCTAGTTCTCTCCCCTTCCCCAATAATTCCATGGATACTTTGCGTAGCTCGCCTTCCCTTTGTTCAGCAAAGGCCCACACTCCGCGGTATTCCTCTGTATTCACTTTGCTCCCATTTACCTCCTTAAAGGAGATATTTTCCCCTCAGCCGTTCCAGCAATGCCTCAGCCATATCGTTCAGACTCCCTTCAAGTATCTCTACCTGCCCACTCTTCAACTCTGGAGGGTAAGCCTTCCTTATCCTGGTAGGCGAGCCACGAAGCCCTATCTTGTTTTTATCAACATCTATGTCATCAGCGGTCCAGGTGGTAACTTCCTTTTCTCGGTAGGCCTCCATAATAGCACCTAAGGTAGGGATTCGGGGGGTATTGAGGTCCTTTATCGCTGTCACCAGTGCCGGAAGCTTAGTCTCCATTACTTCGTGGCCATCTTCTAAGGCTCGCTCTGCCCTCAATCTATCTCCGTCAATCTCTATCTTTCGGGCATAGGTAACCTGGGGCAGCTCCAGGAATTCAGCCAGTTGTGGACCCACCTGAGCTGTATTGCCATCTAGAGCTTGCCTGCCACATAGAATCAGGTCAAAGTCTCCCAGTTTCTTGATAGCGTGTCCCAGAGTATAGGAGGTGGCTGAGGTATCAGCTCCGCCAAAAGCTTTGTCAGTGAGCAATATGGCTTCATCCACTCCCATGGCTAGAGCCTCACGCAAGGCATCTTCTGCTTGTGGAGGTCCCATTGCTATTGCTGTTACCTTGCCGCTATATCTTTCTTTTAGTACCACAGCTTCTTCTAGGGCATTCCTATCCTCGGGGTTTATTATGCTGGGTACTCCTTCCCTTATTAAGGTTCCAGTCTCAGGGTCCATTTTTACTTGGCTGGTATCGGGGACTTGCTTTATGCAAACGATTATATTCATACCTGCAGTCTGCACTCTTGTTTAACCCTTTAATATATCCCTGGCTATTATTACTCGCTGGACCTCGTTTGAGCCCTCAACAATCCCGCCAAATTTTGCATCCCGATATAATCTTTCTGCCTTGAACTCCTTGGTATAGCCATAGTCGCCATGCAGTTGTATGGCTTTTTGGCACACCCGATCCGCTATCTCGGCATTGAAGAGCTTGCAAATGGCTTGGCTTTGTAAAGTTTGCATCCCGTGATCTACCAAGTTCATGGAGCGATAGAATAGCCACCGGGCTGCTTCAACCTCGCTTGCCATTTCAGCTATAAGGAATTGAACCATCTGGAAATGGCTGATTGGCTTACCTCTCATGGTTTTTCCCTTGACATACTTCAGTGATTCATCCAAAGCTCTCTGTGCAATCCCCAGCATAGCTCCAGAAACATCTACTTTGCCAACGGCTATTGTATCAAGTAGGACTGGATATCCCTTGTTTTTCCCACCCAACAGGTTTTCCGCTGGTATGCGCATATCCTTTAGTTCTATATTCGTTACCCGCATGCCTCTTAGTCCTAGCAAAGGCCATGGTGGTGGAGTTGAGTATCCCTCTACATTTTTCTCCGCAATGAAAGCACTGATATCAGGTGTGTGTTCCTCCCCGGTTCTAAGGAACAAGATTATAGTGCCGTCATATTCAGCATTGGTGCAGAACTCCTTACGTCCGTTGCAAACATAATGGTCTCCTTCTAATCGTGCTGTGCAATATATTTCAGTAGGGTCAGATCCAGTACTAGGCTCGGTGAAGGAGAAAGAGCCTATCTTCTTTCCCGTGCAGAGGTCAGGGAGAAATTTAGCCTTTTGTTCTTCGGTGCCATTTCGCTCGATGGCAATGATAGGCAGATAATTGACTGCCACGAAGAAGGCAACAGCGCCGCTTACACGTGCTATTTCCTCTATCGCCATGGCAAGGTCTAGGTATCTCCCTCCGCCACCACCGTATTTCTTTTCAGCCGGTAGTCC
>CAZQDF010000076.1:0-6996 GCA_964592065.1 uncultured Dehalococcoidales bacterium
AAGATGATAAACGATGTTTTCATACTTGCCAGGAAAAGGGGATAGTATTCGGGTGTAATTTGAACCCTTCCAATGTATAGCGCAAACATTAGCATAGCCACTGCCATGCTGAACAGCATTCCAATCTGGCGCATTGTTGCCACGGTTGCTGAAGCTACTCCGTAAGCTCTCTGTGGGGCAGCACTCATGACTGCGTTTGTATTAGGAGAAGAAAAAAAGGCAAAGCCAAAACCAATCAGGAGCAGAGTGCCTATAATGAACTCCAGGGGAGTTTCCTTATTTAGAAAAATGAACAGGACGAGTCCTACAGTTGTCAATGCCATCCCTGTTGAGGCAATCACCCTCGGTTCAATTCTATCAGAGAGCCTGCCGGCAAGCGGTGAGAAAATAGCTTGTATAGCAGGCATGGCCACTAGAATGAAGCCGGCACTCTGAGGATCGAGGCCTTTTATGTACTGCAGATAGAGGCTCAGGAGAAAGGCCACGGCGAATGTAGCGCTATAGTTAATCAGCGCTGCCAGGTTGGAAAAAGTGAAGACTCTGTTATTCCTGAAAAGGTCTATATCCAGGACAGGGCTTATCGCTTTCATTTCCCATCTGGTGAATGCTGCAAGCCCCGCGACGCCAACCACAATTAGCCACACCCCAGACACCGCCGGCAAAAGAGTAAAACCGTATACTAGTGTTACCAGCGCAAGGCTGTAAATTACGGAGCCAGCAAAATCGAACTTCTCTCCTCTTGCTCCGGCCCATTCACCTTTCAGTTTCCACAGAATGACGCCAATGACTATTAATCCCAGAGGCACATTTATGAGAAAGACACTCCTCCAGCCGAAATGCTGAGTGAGAACCCCACCCAGAACTGGCCCCAAGGAAAGGCCAGTATAAGTTGCGGCGACATTTATCCCAAGGGCTTTTCCTCTTTCCTCGGCAGGATATACTGAAGTGAGCATTGCTACTCCAGTCCCGGCAATCATTGAAGCGCCAATTCCTTGCAAAGCCCGAAAAGAGATAAGCATGGCGGCGGAGCTGGCAATTCCTGAAAAAAATGAGAAGACCGTGAAGATGACTATGCCGCATGTGAATATCCTTTTTCTTCCGTGTATGTCTGCTATTCTGCCAAAGGGGACAAGCAAAGCTGCAGAGGACAGTAGATAGGCAGTAGCAACCCAGCCTAGCATAACCGCATCTAATGATAGCTCCTTCCCGATTGAGGGTAGCGCGATGAAGACAGAAGAACCCATGAAGGGAAATAGGAAGGCAGCCATTGTGGCAACTAGTAATACAAGTCCCTTACTCGTATCACCGCCGACATGATTATTCACGTTGGCTATTATAACGCATTTAATGAGTAAGCCCAGTGAGACAATGTGTAGTATGCTTAGTGAATATCATTACTAATCCTGTGTAAGCTCTTATGAGCTTGTGAGAAAAGTACATTGACAAATCAAACCTCAGCATATAAACTAAACTAAACTAAATAAGGGAAAGGCTGGGAACAGGACTAGTACAGCTTGAGGCAGAGTTCAGAGAGCCGGGTGAGGTGTGAGCCGGTACTTGTGCAAGGTTGGAATGGGCCTGGGAGCTGCAAACCGAAAAGTTACTCTGCTTAGTAGGCTTTGTCGCAGAGGGCTGCGTTATCAAAGTCCAGGGTATCACTCTTAATTGAGTCGTACCTGAAAAGAGATGGCCTGAGAAGGCCGAAATAGGGTGGCACCGCGAAGGTTGAGCCTCTCGTCCCTAGGCGAGAGGTTTTTTTGTTTATTACAACAACGGAGAGCTGATGTGTATTATCCAACGCTAGGTGAAGTTCGCCAGTTGAAAGAATATGGTAACCTTGTGCCAATTTATCGTGAGATTCGTGCTGATTTGGAAACACCCGTATCTGCTTATCTTAAGATAGCACGCAGGAAATACTCTTTTCTTCTGGAGAGCGTTGAGGGTGGAGAGCGACTAGCTCGTTATAGTTTCATCGGCACAGAGCCCTCGCTTATCTTAAAGACAGGAAATGAAAACCCTGTTGACCCATTGCATTTGGTGGAAAAGGAGTTCAGTCAACTCCATCCAGTGCCAACTGCTGACTTACCCAGATTCCACGGTGGCATGGTTGGGTATCTAAGCTACGACGTTGCTCGTTACTTTGAGAAGCTACCTTCACCTGACCATGACCCATTAGGTCTCCCTGAATCTATGCTGATGCTAGCTGATACCCTCCTTGTTTTCGACCACCTTACTCATAAAATCAAGGTTGTCTCTCATGTTCATCTTGATGGCGATGTGGAGGCAGCATATCTTAACGCAACCGAAAAGATTGACATACTAGCGGATAGGCTGGAGCACCCGGTTTGTTCTGAAACTTCAAAAAACATTCTGTCCATTGGGTCTGCGGTGTCATCGAACTTTTCTTCAGTAGAGTTCGAGGCTAAAGTATCTCAAGCCAAAGATTATATCTATGCCGGCGATGTAATTCAGGTTGTTTTATCGCAACGACTAGAAAGGCATACTAATGCTAATCCCTTTGATATATATCGCGCATTGCGTTCCATCAACCCCTCCCCTTATATGTACTATCTCCATCTTGGTGATTTCTATATTGTAGGAGCTTCCCCTGAGCTTTTGGTGCGCGTGGAGGATGGAGTAGTATCCACCCATCCAATAGCCGGCACTCGCCCTCGAGGCAAAGATGCCGCTGAAGACCTGGCTTTGGAAGAGGAACTTAGGAATGATGAGAAGGAGCGCGCCGAACATATTATGCTCGTTGACTTGGGGCGCAATGATATTGGAAGGATCAGCGAGCCAGGCACGGTTGAAGTGACCCAGCTTATTGATGTAGAGCGATATTCCCATGTTATGCATTTAGTATCTAACGTTCAGGGAAAGCTAAGAGGAGAGCTTTCCCAGTTTGATGCTCTGCGCTCCTGCTTCCCCGCAGGCACAGTTTCCGGCGCCCCTAAGATTCGGGCTATGGAGATTATCGCGGACCTGGAGAGAGAAAAGAGGGGACCCTATGCCGGGGCAGTGGGTTACTTTGATTTTTCTGGGAACTTGGATACTGCCATTGCCATCCGCACCATCGTTATCAAGAATAACATTGCTTATATCCAGGCAGGTGCTGGCATCGTCGCCGATAGCGTCCCTGAGCGAGAATACCAAGAAAGTCTGAACAAAGCCCAGGCACTGCTCGCTGCTATTGACCAAGCGGAGGTTGATCAACATGCTTTTGTTAATAGATAACTATGATAGCTTTACCTACAACCTCTTCCAGTACTTAAGTGAATTAGGAGAGGAAGTATGGGTAACTCGCAATGATAAGGTGAGTCTGGATGAGATCGAGATAAGGTTTCCCCATCGTATCGTTATTTCCCCCGGTCCGGGTACTCCAGAGCAAGCTGGTATTTGCAACGAGGTTATTCGCCACTTTGGGAATCGCATCCCTATTTTGGGAGTCTGCCTTGGACACCAATGTGTGGGATATAGCTATGGAGCTAAAGTCGAGCGTGCTGGCGAAATCAAGCATGGCAAATCATCGCTCATTTATCATGATGGCAAGAGCTTTTTTGAGGGATTGCCTAACCCCTTTTCCGCCATTCGCTATCATTCCCTGGCGGTGATGCCCGATGACTTGCCCGACTGCCTTGAGGTTACTGCCCGGACATCAAACGGCATGACTATGGGACTGCGCCACCGCCAATTTCCTGTAGAGGGCGTTCAGTTCCACCCTGAATCAATTATGACCGAGATAGGAAAAGATTTACTCAGGAATTTCTTGAGGGTAGGGATATGAAACAGAAGTGGGTAAAAATCAAGGCTATAATCAGAGAGTGGTTTATTTTAATAGTAATGTTCATTCCTGTCTCGCTTCTGCTTGCTTACGGAATCGTTAACCGAGATAGCATGTCTACCGCAGGATGGGCCTTGCTAATTGGTATAGTTTTGTCACTCGTGCTTTTCGCGTTCGCGCTAACTAAGGCTAGGAGAGAGGGATTTACTGGTAGGTGGGTGGCCGTTCTTATATTCTCTGTCGGGGGCCTTTTTATTCTTTATTTAGTCTACAACTTGCAACAGATAGAGCCTGTAGATTGGGTGCAAATCATGCTTATGCTTGCCCTAGTTGCGGTTACACTGTTTTCCACTATGTCAGCAATTAGACAAGCCAATGCGAGTGTGAAAATGGCTGAGGAGGTGAAGGAGCAAAGGTATGATGCAGTCCGCCCTGTAATAGACATCCAGAGGGATATAGATGTCGCAGATGTAGCTCGCCAAACATTAGAAGCAAATGCTGCTTTATCAAAGGATACATCTCATGGACTGTCGTGTATACTCCACAATATAGGAGTTGGCCCAGCCATCGATGTGCATTCTTTCATTCAGCATCCTGAGAGGGGGCGTCTACCTTGGAACTTTGTTACCCTTGCAGCTGGAGGAAAGACTGAGAGAAAGATTTTCTCCCTAAAGCATGAGAACAATCGGATGGCCTTAGTAGCTTACTACAAAGATATATATGACCAGGTCTTTGAATCAAGTCGAGAAGTAAGTATTGATAAACTAGGTAACGCTAAGTGGGAAATAGGTCCCCTCAAGACCATTCCAGTTAAAGAGGTTGAGAACAATGATTAAAGAAGCCATTGACAGCCTAGTCTGCAATCGCTCGCTTACCTTTGAGGAGACGGTAGCTGTAATGGAGGAGATAATGAGCGGAGAGGCAACGCCAGCCCAGATTGCCGCTTTTATCACCGCTCTGCGCATTAAAGGTGAAACAGTGGAAGAGATTGCCGGTCTAGCGAGTGTTATGCGGGCTAAGGCAACCTCTGTCAGGGTCACCCCTCCAGTGCTTGACACCTGCGGGACAGGGGGCGATAGCTCTTCAAGCTTTAATATTTCCACAGCGGCTGCTTTTGTTGCTGCTGGAGCTGGACTCAAGGTAGCCAAGCACGGCAACCGGGCAATGAGCAGCCATTGTGGCAGTGCCGATGTTCTTGAGTCACTGGGGGTGAAAATTGACCTTGGGGCTGAGGCAGTAGTTCGATGCCTGGAGACTGTAGGCATTGGTTTTATGTTTGCTCCTATCTTCCACCCGGCGATGAAATATGCTGCTGCCCCCCGACGCGAAATTGGAATCCGCACTGTATTTAACATCCTCGGCCCCCTCACTAATCCCGCTCACGCCGAGTTTCAAGTTATCGGTGTCCCCTCCGAGGAATTGGGAGAAAAGATCGCCTCTGTCCTCCACCGCCTGGGCACAAACCATTCCCTGGTGGTACACGGCAGGGATGGCATGGACGAGATTTCAATCAGTGGGAAGTCGCTTATATGGGATGTTAATCAAAATAGGGTATTGCCACCTTATGAAGTTTCCCCTGAGGATTTTGGGTTTGAGAAAGCAAACACGGCAGAGATTAGGGGAGGGACAGCCAAGCAAAATGCTGAGATACTGCGCAGTATATTGAGCGGAGAGGCGGGAGCCAGGCGAAATATAGTTGTTATGAATGCCGCAGCCGCCCTGGTTGCTGGCAACCAAGCATCAGATCTTAAGGAAGGCGCCCACATTGCCAAGGAGGTAATTGATAGCGGAAGAGCCCAGGCCAAACTTGACGAGCTAATCAAGCTCAGTCAAAGTCTGAATACTGAGATTGCTTTGCTTCGCTCGCAATCACATTTCGAAAAATGCTAGATAGAATTATCGCTCAAAAAAGGGAGGAGGTCGAACAAAGAAAGAAGGCATTGCCCTTAGCTTATTTGCAGGAGCGCATTGCCCAGCAGAAGCCGCCGCTTGATTTCGCTCTAGCCCTCAAAGGCAACCATATTCGACTGATTGCTGAGGTGAAGCAGGCATCCCCGTCACGGGGGATGCTCAGGCCTGCGTTTAACCCTACCGAGTTAGCCCAGACTTATGCCGAAGGTGGCGCTGCCGCTATTTCGGTGCTAACCGAGGCAAACTATTTCCAGGGCAGCATTGACCACCTGGCAGCGATTAGAGAAGTGGTCAAGCTTCCACTGTTGAGGAAGGATTTCATCTTTGACCCCTACCAGGTATATGAGTCCCGTGCTCACGGTGCCGACGCCTTGCTGCTGATAGTAGCTATTTTGAGTCAAGAACAACTTAAAGACTACCTCGCTCTGAGTCATAGCCTGGGGTTAAAATGCCTGGTTGAAGTTCACAATGAAAGCGAAGTGGAAAGGGCAGTTCTTAGTGAAGCTGAAATCATCGGGATTAACAATCGAGACCTTAATACCTTTACTGTTGACATCAATATAACTCGCCGATTGCGTCCCCTCATACCACAGCAGCGAGTCGTGGTTGCTGAAAGCGGCATCAGGAATCAAAGTGATGTGGAAAAGCTAATGGAATGGGGGGTTAATGCCATGCTTGTAGGCGAGGCTCTAGTTACTGCCAATGATGTTTTGACCAAGATGAAGGAGTTGTTGTCATGACCCGCGTAAAGATCTGCGGGATTAGAGATAAGAGTCGTGCTCTAGCAGCGGTTGAAGCTGGTGCTGATTTTATCGGATTGGTCTTCGCTCCCAGCAAAAGACAAGTGACTCCCGCCGAGGGAACTGAGATAGCTAATGCAGTAAGGAAAAGCGGCGATACCACACGCCCCTCGCCAGATAAAGGGAGGGGGTGGGAGGGCCTCTTTTCCTCACCACAAGTGGTCGGCGTCTTTGTCAATGCACCACCTTCCGAGGTAAATGAAATTGCTACTCTCTGCGCTTTAGATTGGGTTCAGCTAAGTGGCGACGAATCCTGGGAATATTGCCTTGAGATTGCTAAGCCAGTTATCAAGGCAATTCGGGTAGGTCAGCAGTCCTTCGAAGAGGTCTATGCTGAACTGGCTGCTGGAAGCAAATTACTCCGCACGCATTTGAGGGCTACGCCCTCAAATGGGGAAGAGGAAGGATTAAATAAAAATTCAAGTATTTTGTGGCAAAGCCGCAAAAGGTTTATCACCCTCCTCGATTCCCAGGTCGAAGGCAAATATGGCGGAACAGGATTGA
>CAZQDF010000077.1:0-6953 GCA_964592065.1 uncultured Dehalococcoidales bacterium
CTACCCATAACGGGATAAATTTCTCCACCAGCCCAAGCCAGATGAGATTGACGCTGAGCCAAGCTATAACCGCCCAGAATATCCAGTCCCCTGTCGTCATCCGTGGTAGTACTTTCTTAATCGACTTCATTTCTTCTAATGACCTCTGATTGTATAATTATACCAGCTTTCAAAAATAAGGTGCTTCTCCTGTCATCCTTTTACCGCTCCAAAAGTCAGCCCTCGAACTATATATCTCTGCATGAACCAGGCGGCGATTAAGGTGGGTATAATGGCCAGACCTACACACGCCGCCATAGGTCCCCACTGAATGTTCAAAGCCGCCCAGAAGAGTGATATCCCCACGGAAATTGTTTTGGCGTCTGTTCTGGTAAACAGAAAGGAGAAGAGGAACTCATTCCACGCCCATATAAGACAAAATACGGCGGTAATTGATGCTCCTGGTTTGATTAATGGAAATATAATCCTCCGAAAAATTTCAAGCCGTCCATAGCCATCCACCATAGCCGCATCTTCGAGTTCTCTGGCTATCTCCTTGAAAAATCCAAACAACAAAAAGGTAGCAAATGACATATTAAAATAAAAAAGTAGTAGAATTAGCCCAATGTGTGTATCCAGTAATCCCATGGACCTAAACCAGAAAAAGAAAGGTATAGAGGCTACTACAGCAGGGAACATTCTGGTGGAAATCGTGACAAAAAGCAGCATACCGCCTCCCGTATTCCACCGGGCAAAGCTGTAGGCAGCAGGCAGCGAGACAACCATAACCAGGGCTGTGCTGGCAACAGCCATGATGGCAGTATTCCTCATTTCTTTAAAAAAATCTGTCCACACAAACAGATAGCTATAGTTATCTAGAGTAGGGCGGAAAATAAATAATTTTCTAACCCCCAGAGTAAAAATATCCTCAGGTGGCTTGAATGAGGTCAAATATATCCATATCATTGGTAAGACAATTACAGCCAGGATAATCCCTGTGGCTAACCAAAACCATACACTTCGTCTCATTCTTTTTCCTCTTTTAGCTTCACTTGCTTGCTCCCAGAGCTATCATCAACTGCCGGAACAGGAGAGCACAGATAATAATGGTCAGAAATAGAGAAATCATTGCCAGTGTCGAACCTACCCCTACATCGAAGAAAACAAATGAGGTCCGGTAAACCAGCCAATCTAGCACCTCTGTTGCCGAACCACCTCGGGTAGTTCCATAAAGTGGGTCAAATATCCTTATCAACCACATTGTCCTGAGCAGGACAATAATCATTATAAGTGGCATTAACATAGGCAGTGTTAACTTCCGGAAGGTAAACCAAGCCGAGGCGCCGTCAACCTTGGCTGCTTCAAAGGCATCCCTGGGCAGCCCCTTCATACCGGCAAGCAAAACAAATATCGAGAAAGGGAACCATTTCCAGATGGTAATAAAGGTGACAGAATACATTGCCCTTTCCGTTGACCACCACATAATCTTGGAAAGTCCAACCCCTTCCAAAAGTTGATTTACTATACCAAAATCATATTGAAGGACGTAATTCCATATCATTGACATAGCCAGTGGTGATATTAGCAGGGGCAGGAGACCAAGTCCTCGAGTAATATTCTGTCCTCTAAATTCGCGATTCCACAAAAGGGCAATTCCCATACCAAGGAGTAGTTCACCAGCTATACACATGACTAGCACCCGAAAGGTGCGACCAAGAGCCTTCCAAAATGTGATATCGTGCAATACAAATCGATAGTTGTCCCAGCCGAGGAAAACAGGAGTCTTTCCAAGGGCTATGGCATATTCATGAGTAGAGTAATACAAGCAGTAAATCATCGGGTAGATCATGAATATTGCTAGCGTCACTACGAGTGGAATTATTAGAGTCCATTTAAAATACTTCTCGCTGGTCAGGGTTTCCCAGAATGTTGTTTTTCTCTGGACTCCATAAGCAGCTTCGTCAACGTTAGCTAGCATTCAGATTGCTCCTTTTCTACAAGAGATCCTGTTGTTTCCCTTGTCTTGTGCAAGGCTTAGCCACAGTTAGGGGATACCCCCGCAGATTGCTATTAAGCTCTGCAAGGATACCCCCACTCACCAAGCTATGATTATAATTCTTCCCTGATTGGTAACGTCCCAAACTTTGTCTGCAGCGCAATGGTCTCCTTGGTTATCTCGGCCACAGCGTCGTCTATCGTTCTCATGCCAGTCACAGCCTCATGACACAGAATTATCTGCATCTCATAAATCTTACCCAAGGCAGCACTGTTGCAGTACATATAATTACTTACAACCTCGGGCGTTTGGACATTATCCCATATGTAGGTTTGAGCAGCAGCCTTGGCTCCAAACGATTTGAACCACTCAGGGGTTTGATATTTAGGGTCATCCAGGACATCCCTTCGACAGACGTTTAATGCTACCTCCTCAGCCATGTCCCTTTGACATTCATAGGAACCAAGATACTTTAACAGCCAATAAGCTGCTTCGGGATTTCCACTAGTTCGGGAAGCGGCTTCGTAGAAGGTACCAGTAAAGCCGGAGCCATTAAGTGGACATGGGTAAATACCAATCTCAGCACCGGGGATGACATTTTCAACGTTCAAACACCAGTTGTATATGGGATAGTACATGTGAGGCAGGACGATGCACTTTCCAGATTCAAACTGTGACCCGCAAAAATCCCAGAAACCGCTTTCACATCCAGGAGAGCAGAAATTAGCCAGCTGATATTTCTCGCTCTCGAGAGCCCACCTAAGAGTTTCTTTATTCTCCTTGGTTATTACAAACTCTGCAGGCTTACCTGCCGCGTCTCTGATTAGCGTACCCCAATCTGAGCCAGCCCCCCAGATACGCGAATATATGTCGTCATTTATCTCAAATCTGCCTCCCTGGAGAGCCAAACCGTAAAGGTCCGACTTAAGAGGCTCGCCCTTTAACAGCTCGCCTGCTTTCCTGGTGAAAAACTCACCCTGGTCACTAACCTCCTCATAGGTTTTGGCTGGTGCCAGCTCATAGCCATATCTAGCCTTAAAGTTTGCCTTCTCTGTGGGGTCGTCAAACACATCCTGACGGATAAACTGGCCCATCTGATAATTAAAGTGGGGCAATCCGTATACCTCTCCCTCTTTGTCAGAGGTCAGAACTAACATAGTCTGGTCATAGTAAACTAACTCGCCCTCTACGGCTGCTCTTCCTCCAGGGTCAAACATCTCACCCAGTGTCTGCATGCTGTAAAGGTAGGGGAACCACTCATCTCCCATACCATCCACAGGAACAATATCATAGGCTCCAGTTCCCGATAAAAGCTCTAGGTTTATCTTAGGATATACCACCGAAAATATCATGAACTCAACTGTAACAGGAATCCCGGTGTGTTTTGACCATATCTCTATAAACTCGCTCGTCATATAATTTTCGCCCGATGACATTAGAGCTATATGTATTGGTTTTTTATTTTTTATCTCCGGGGTATCAGCAAGGGTAAACTTGTGATACTCTCCCGGTGGCGCCGGTTCTGTTGGTGGCGCCGGTTCTGTTGGTGGCGCTGTTGGGGGTGCTTCTGTTGGCGGTGCTTCCGTTGGCGCCGCTGCTGGAGCACAACCCATCACTAACCCTAGAATTAGAAGCGCACTAATTAAGACCCCTATTATTCCTTTACTTTTCATCTATAAATCCTCCTTTCCCTTACTAAGATTTTAACTTGCTTAATTTGGCTAACTAATATCGCACTCACATTACCTCTCACCCCTCTTTCAGGCTTTCATTTCGCCTTTCTTCATGATACGTCGCCCATAAATTGATTATAAAATATCACCCATTATAAAACCCCATCCTTAACAAGTCAATATATAATTCAAGGAATTCTATGAAAATTGCAGAAAATTGCAGCAATTTCTTAGTTTTATCCTATCTACTATGCCTTCCCCAGCGCTTTGAGGACTCTCTCAGGAGTGGCAGGCAGCTCGTCAACCCATTTGCCTGTGGCATTGTAGATGCCGGGGATAAGAAGCCCAGGTGTAACAGTGCCAATGTCTTCACCAATGCCGAGCAGCCCGTAGGGGCCATAACCCAATCCAGTCTCCCCAAGCTCAGTATCTATCGGCCCAACGTCAAGCATTGTGGCAAACTTGTAGTTTAGAAGGTTACCGTTAAGCATTACGCCAGTCATCGGGTCGTGGATAAGCTCCTCGGTCATAGCCCTGCCTACGCCCATATAGCTGCCACCATATTGCTGGCCTTCACAGCCCTCCCAATTTACCACTCTACCAACATCGTTGACGTTAACCACCCTGGTTACCTTCACCTCTCCAGTCCCAGCATCCACCTCTACCTCCATGAAATGTGCTTGCCGGCATAAACGGGGACGAGGTGCTGACAAAGGGATACCCCCTCCCTAACCTATTGCTTATAATTCCTCCTTGATTGGTAACGTCCCAAATTTTGTCTGCAGATCAATGGTCTGCTTGGTTATCTCGGCTACAGCATCGTCTATTGTTCTCATGCCAGTCACAGCCTCATGACACAGAATTATCTGCATCTCATAAATCTTACCGATGGCAGAACTGTTGCAGTACATGTAGTTACTGGCAACCTCGGGTGTTTGGATATTATCCCATATGTGGCTTGCCATAGCGAACCGTGCCCCACACGCTCTCCACCACTCGGGGGTTTGATACTTAGGGTCATCTATGACGTCCCGTCTACAGATTGAGAATGACAGCTCCTCAGCCATTCTCTTTTGACATTCATAGGAACCAAGATACTTTATCAGCCAATAAGCTGCTTCAGGATTCTTACTAGCTCGGGCAACGGCTTCGTAGAAGGTACCAGTAAAGCCGGAGCCATTAAGTGGACATGGGTAAAAAGCCAGCTTGGCACCGGGGATTTTATCTTCAACATTGAAAGCCCAAAAATCCAGGCAGCCGTACTGATGAGGTGAGAAGACGCACATTCCATTTTCAAATTGCGACATGGCAAAATCCCAGAAACCGCTTGCACATCCGGGGGAACAGTTGTCGCTGAGCTCTCTTTTCTCGGTCTCGAGAGCCCACTTAAGAGTTTCTTTATTCTCCTTGGTTATTACAAACTCTGCAGGGTTACCTGCCCTATCTCTGACTAGCGTACCCCAATCTGAGCCAGCCCCCCAGATACGCGAATATATCTCGTCATTTATCTCATATCTGCCTCCCATCAGAACCTCACCGTAAAGGTCCCACTCGAGAGGTTCACCCTTTAACAGCTCACCCTTTTTCCTGGTGAAAAACTGACCCTGATCATAAACCTCATCATAGGTTTTGGCTGGTGCTAGTTCATAGCCATATCTAGCCTTAAAGTTTGCCTTCTCTGTGGGGTCGTCAAATACGTCCTGACGGATAAACTGCCACATCTGATACTGATAGTATGGCATTCCGTATACCCCACCGGCTTTATCGGAAGTCATAACTAACATAGTCGGGTCAAATTCGGCTAACTCCCTCTCTAAGGCAACTACTCCTCCGGGGTCATGCATTTCAGCCAGTGCCTGCAGGCTGTACAGGTAGGGAAACCACTCATCTCCCATACCGTCCACAGGAACAATGTCATAGGCTGCAGTTCCCGATAAAAGCTCTAGGTTTATCTTAGGATATACCACCGACATTATGATGATCTCAGTGGTAACAGGGATCCCGGTGTATTCTGACCACCTTTCCGTTTCCTCTAGCATAGTTTCATTGCCGCCTGATGATGCTAAAGCCATATGGATTGGTGTTTTATTTTCTATCTCTGGGGTATCCTCAAGTGTAAACTTGTGATACTCTTCCGGTGGCGCCGGTTCTGTTGGCGTTGTTGGTTCTGTTGGTGTTGTTGGTTCTGTTGGTGCTGCTGGTGGCGGCGCTGCTGGGGCACAAGCCATCACCAGCCCTAGAATTAGAAGCGCACTAATTAAGACCCCTATTATTCCCTTACTTTTCATCTATAAATCCTCCTCTTCTTTACTAAGATTTTAGTTTGGCTAACTAATATCGCACTCACATTATCTCTCACCCTCTCTCAGGCTCTCCCAGCTTTTACTAACAAGCAGAATTTTACCAAGCAGTGTAACCCCCATCCATCAGTATAGCGCTTCCCGTAACATAACTTGAGGCTCTGGAAGCTAAAAATACACAGAGCCCTTTAATTTCAGAAGGTTCCCCTATTCTTTTTTGAGGCGTGTAGGAAGCCCAGTCTTTCAACTGCTTCTCATCGGACAATTTTATAAGAAGAGGAGTGGCCATGTAACCAGGACAAATTGCATTTACCCGGATGTTATATGGTGCCCACTCAACCGCCAGGGACTTGGTTAAATGGTGCACTCCGGCCTTTGAAGCATTATAGTGGCACTGTTTTTGAGGATAATTAACAATGAAGCCAGACATAGATGATATATTGATGATACTACCCTTTTTCTGCTTAATCATCTCCCGCCCGACTAGTTTGGAACATAAAAAAACTCCCGTAAGGTCAATGTCCACAACCATTTTCCAATCTTCCAAGCTCATCTCTTCAGCAGGGCTAAAGGTACAAGTTCCAGCATTATTAACTAGTATGTCAATTTTCCCAAACTTACCCTTAACCACTCTCACCATATTCTCCACGTCTTCGGGCTTACTCACATCTACACTTAGAGCAATTGATTCTCTGCCCAGCTTCCTTATATCTTCTGCCGTCTTTTCTGCTACTTCTACATGCCTTTGAACCACTGCAACATCTGCTCCAGCTTCTGCTAACCCCAAAGCCATTTCCCTTCCGAGTCCTTGACCTCCACCGGTTACAATCGCTTTTTCCCCCTCTAGCTTAAACATAGATAGAACTTCCATTAATCCCTCCTCTCCTATAACTAATTATAAAAAAATGAGTTTAAAAAGTATAGATAAATTATTTAAAAAAACAACAATATGTGCTGGCTGACCACATAGGTAACACTTGTCCAGGGATTTTAGCAAGTTCTTTT
>CAZQDF010000078.1:0-6943 GCA_964592065.1 uncultured Dehalococcoidales bacterium
TGAATGGCTTATTGAGTATAACTTTCACCGTCCGCACCAGTCCCTTGGCTATCTTGCTCCCATAGAGTATATTGAAAAAGAACTTGCTAAAATTCACAGCCCAGTGTTACCTATGTGGTCAGCCACAACACTAGCTTGTCGGTAAAACAAGGTTATGGTATAGTTTTGCCAGAAATTATGGAGGTGATGAATATGGAAATTAAGAAAGTATGTGTCGTAGGCTCAGGAGTAATGGGTGGTGGGATAGCGCAGGTATCGGCGCAGGCAGGCTATGATGTGATTATGGTTGATATGAAACAAGAGTTTGTTGACCGGGGGCTGGGCGCGATAAAAAACAGCCTTGGTAGATTTGTGAAAAAAGGCACGATGAATCAAGCGGATGTGGACAAAATCTTGGCTAAGATTCACACCTCGACAGACCTGAAAGATGCTGCTAAGGATGCTGACTGTGTTATAGAGGCAGTGTTTGAGAGAGCGGAGGTGAAATTGCCGATATTCCAGCAGCTTGAGGAGGTGTGTCCCGAGCAAACTATTTTAGCTTCCAACACTTCGGGAATACCAATAAGCCTGCTTGCCTCTGCAACCAAGCGTCTGGACAAGGTTGTAGGCGTGCATTTCATGAATCCTGTACCTATGATGAAGGGCGTAGAAGTGATAAAGTCCTTACTTACCTCAGAGGAAACTCTAGAGGCGAGCGTTGATTTTGTTAAATCTCTGGGCAAGGAGCCAGTTGTAGTCGAGGACTCCCCTGGATTCGTAGTCAATAGAATAGGAGCGGTAATGTGGAACGAAGCAGCGAAGGTGTTAGGGGAGAACCTGGCGACTATAGAGGATATAGATAAAATAACGGAGTTATCATTTGGCTGGCCCTTGGGCCCATTTAAACTACTGGACCTGCTTGGCATAGATGTCGTGACGGACTTTCTAGAGGGGGTTTACCAACAGACTGGATGGGAGAGATACAAGCCTGCTCCGGTATTAAAGAGGATGGTAGAAATTGGATATTTTGGGAGGAAAGTAGGGAAGGGTTTCTATGAAGTGTTTGGTAAGAAATAAATTTTATCCCTAATGGAGTTAAAATGGTACAGAAAGATTACGCAAATATCATATATGCGAAAAGTGAGAGGGTTGCTACCATAACACTCAATAGACCCAAGGTGCTGAATGCGCTGAATACTGCATTGTTGGCAGAGCTACATGATGCACTCGAAGACGCAGAGGACGATGAAAATATTGGTGTGGTTGTTATAACTGGCGCAGGCGATAGAGCCTTCTGCGCAGGTGCAGATATTCCTGAAATACAGAACCTGAGTGCTATAGAGGGAAGGAATCTGTCTTTACTAGGGCAGGAATGTACCAGGTATATAGAGAGAATCAGGAAACCGTTAATAGCCAAGATAAATGGATTTTGTTTAGGTGGAGGGCAAGAAATCGCTATGTCTTGCGACTTTAGAATCGCCTCTGACAAGGCGAGATTTGGCCAGCCTGAAGTAAATCTTGGCATTATTCCTGGCTATGGAGGAACTCAGAGGTTAACAAGGCTCGTAGGTAAAACCAAAGCCATGGAGATTGATATGCTGGGCGAGCCCATTGATGCCAACGAGGCACACAGGTTGGGACTGGTAAATAAAGTTGTTCCCGCTGAGGAATTGGATAAAGCGGTGGATGAATTTGTGCAAAAGCTTTTGTCAAAAAGTTCTGCAGTTCTTGGGATAATAAAGTTAGCAATAAATAAGGGAATAGAAATGGATTTAGACCGCGCACTGTATTATGAAGCTGAATGTTTCGGCTCAGCGCGAGCATGTGAGGATTCCAAGGAAGGGTTGCAGGCATTTCTGGAGAGGAGGAAGCCTGAATTCAAGGGAAGATAATCAGGTTCCGATTCTTGTGCTGGAAAAGGGGTAATATTCATTAACTGGAGTATTTTTGTCGGATCTTTGAGACGGGGAAGTAACAGCGTTTTAGCTCAGTTGCTTCTTCTCGGGGGCAGGGATAGTCCGCCAGTTTAGCTTCAAAGCGAAAAAAAGATTAGGGCAGCATTTCCTTGCAGATGAACATGTGTTGGACTGCATTCTCTCTGCTGCTGAGCTTAGCCAAGATGACATTGTAATTGAGATAGGTCCAGGCTTGGGTATACTAACCAAGAGCTTGGTTGAGCGAGCCGGCAAAGTTATTGCCATAGAGCTTGACTCTAGATTGGTTAGCATCTTAAGGAAGAGATTATCTTCTTCCTCCAATATCAAAATTATCCATGCTGATGTACTCAAAGTCACCCCAGAGCAACTTCTGGGGAATGACTTAGCTACTTTCAAACTTGTCCGAGGCTACAAAATTGTAGCTAATCTTCCTTATTACATTACTTCGCCGGTGCTACGTCATTTTCTGGAGGCTTCGCTTAAGCCATCAATGATGGTGATAATGGTGCAGAGTGAAGTTGGTGAAGCCATAGCTGCTATTCCTGGTAAGATGAGCTTGCTTAGTGTTAGGACTCAGCTTTACAGCAAACCAACCATTGTAGCCCGTGTGCCAGCAAAAAGTTTCTATCCTCCGCCAAAGGTGAATTCCCTTGTTTTACGCCTGGATGTCTATTCCCATCTGCCTATTGGAATATCTGATGTCACCGATTTCCTTGATACAGTTAGCTGTGGTTTTAGCTCACCCCGCAAGCAGCTTCGCAACTCCTTGGCTCAAGCTTTGGGGATGCCTCCTGACCAGGTTGCTCTGCTATTGGGAAAGGCGGGAGTGGAAGCCAGGCGGCGCGCTGAAACTCTGAGTCTTGAGGAGTGGAGCAAGGTATGGAAAGTTTTTGCTCCACTTAGAAAGGAATCGCGATGTTAACCTTTTATGCACCAGCCAAAGTAAATCTTATCCTGGAAGTCCTGGGTAAGCATGATAATTACCATCGGATTTCCAGCATTGTTCAGGCAGTAAGCCTATACGATGTTCTCAATTTTGAGCCAAGCGAGGACATATGCCTTAAATGCAACGAGCCGGGATTGGAACGCGATAACTTGGTAACAGAAACTGCCATGCTCCTCAAGAAAGCCACAGGGTATAGCAAGGGGGCACGGATTGAGCTTTATAAACATATACCTTGGGGAGCGGGATTAGGAGGTGGTAGCAGCGATGCCGCTGCTACCCTTCTGGCTCTTAACGAGCTTTGGGAATTGAGACTGTCGCTTTCTGAGTTAGCTCATTTAGCATCTAAACTAGGCTCAGATGTTCCCTTCTTTATCTATAAAGGCATAGCTTTAGTAGAGGGGAAAGGGGGAAAGGTTACTCCGTTACCATCTCTACCCTCAACCTGGTTTGTTTTACTGGTGCCACCACTACCTAGAATCTCAGGCAAGACGGCGCAGATGTACGGTAAATTAAACACTGGTCATTTCACTGAAGGTCAATTTGTTCGTGCAGCTTTACCATCTTTAATGCAAAGAAAAATGTTTGACCCATCCCTTATGGTCAATGTTTTTGAAAAAGTGGTGGTTGATGTCTTTCCCCAGATTAAAAAATACAGGAAGGCTTTTGAGGAAGCTGGAGCCCCGGGTGTTCATTTATCTGGCTCCGGGCCGTGTCTTTTCACCTTTTTCTCAGAGGAAGAAAAAGCTAATGAACTGTTCTTGCGCTTGAGAGAGCAGAGATTAGAATGCTATGCAGCAGTTCGTCTTTCAGGGATAGCTAGGTAACTAACGTAATTGCAGTGGAAAAGCTAAAGCAGCAAAGATGGCTTAAGGTAGTGCTTTACCTTGTTATCCTCATTGTCCTTAGCGTTGGCCTTGCTTACTTACTTCGATATCTGATGACTTACTTTGATATCTCAGCAGGTGGGTTTGCCACCACGGCTTATTTGGTCGTTTTTGGAACCACCCTGGTATGTAATGCCAGCATTATGGTTCCTGTAGCTATTCATACATCTGTAATGATGGCAGCGGCATCGCAGTGGGATCCTGTTCTTATAGCTTTGATAGCCAGTGTGGCTGGCACTTTGGGGGAAATAAGTGGCTATTATGCTGGCTACTTGGGGAAGAAAATAATGTTCAATGAGAGCACACTAGGATACAACAGGCTTACAAGTTGGATGAATCGATATGGGCTATTGGCTATTTTCCTCATTTCCCTTCAGCCTATTTTACCGGTTGACATAGCTGGACTTACCGCCGGGGCTTCAAGGATACCGCTATGGAAGTTCCTATTACCTTGCTGGGCAGGAAAATTTCCTAAGTATATTTTGTTTTGTTATTTTGGCTTTGGACTTCTTAATCTTCTTCCTTTATAGCTCTAACTGATAGGGCTAGTTTCTCCTCATCTCCTTTAGTCTTAATCTCTCCATCTAATTTTGCCTTATGCAATGTTTGGAGGACCTTTCCCATCTCTGGTCCGGTGGAGATGCCTAACCTTTTTAGCTCCTCTCCGTTAAGGAAAGTTTTCACATAGCGCAGTTTTGCGAGAAATAGTTGGAGGTGGCTCTGTATTGCTGAAGATTCTGAGGCTACGGCATTTGCCTGTATGGCCAATGGATCATATTCGTGGAGCAGGTAGTAAATCTCGCTAGCTTTCATGCAAGGTTTGCCCAGTGGGGAAAGCCTAGCCTCGAGGTGAAGTGTATCATGCAGCACTCGGGATAACTTTTTCGGTATGTTAAGGTAACGGAGAAATTGCTCATTTTCCCTTTCGCTGAGTGGATAAATAAGGAGACAGAAATAAAGCGAGGGCAATTGATTGGGTTTATTTAAGCAGCGTGCTCTATCAAATTTCTCAGCTATCCAGCCATTGCCTTTGAAGGAAGGACTTAGCCTTTGCAGCACTCCTAGCTCGCCAAGTCGCTTGATAGCATGTTCTGGGTGTTTCTCTCTGAAGATTAATTCTAGCTCATGCCTTATTCGGTCACCGCTTATGGTGTCTAACTTGGGAATATCTCGTTTAAGTAGCCGGGCAGTCTGTGTTTCAAGCCTAAATCCTAGCCTTTGTTCATAGCGAATGGCTCGTAAAATTCTGGTGGCATCATCGTTGAAACTTTTGGGGTGTAAAATGCGAATGAGATGCTGCTCTAAGTCGCTTTTACCCTGATAGGGGTCGAGCAATTCTCCATAGTTGTTTGGAGCCAGAGATATGGCCATGGCATTGATAGAGAAATCTCTGCGAGAGAGGTCATTGTTGAGGGTACCAGGGGCAACTGTTGGCAGTGCTCCAGATTTTGCATAGCTTTCACTACGTGCAGTGGCCACATCCAGGGTGAAATTGCCGTAGCTGAGCTTAGCGGTGCCAAAGCGCGGATGCACGACCAACTTTGCTTGACTAATTCCAGCTATCTGTTGAGCTAGCTTCACAGCATCCCCTTCGACCACTAAATCTAGGTCGAAATTGGGATAGCCTAGGAGCAAATCGCGCACCACGCCGCCGACAAGGTGTACTTTCCATCCCAGCTTTTCAGCCTGTTTGCTGGTGGTTTTGACTAACTCTAAGACTTGCTGAGGTAGATATTGCTCAATTTGCTGAGTAAGGTTCATTGGTCTAATTTTAGCTAATTTAAATCCTGAAGTCCTCAAACCCTGTAACTATCCCGATAGTATACTAACAGATATAGCTCTTTGAGCAGGTCGGACTCGTTATGTCTTATAATTTGCTGTAAACAATCCTTATCCCCTGTGCGAAGAAATTCTTCCCATAATAAGGGGATATCCTTGCCGCTTACTACCGGCTCGTTGAAATAATACTCGGCGTGAGAGAATAGCTCATCTAACTTAGGCCACTTAAGACAAAGCTCATCTGCTTTTTCCTTCCAGGGCTGGAATAAGTCTATGCCTTCTACATCAATTCCTTTAGCTTTGAGAAATTCCTTCTCGAAGGAAAGATTATAGGCGTAAAATGTTTTGGGTAACTCAGGAACAAGTTTGGCAATTTGAGCGATAAAGGGCCCTTCTTCACTTGAAGTCCGGCATATTATCCTCAAGTGGTTGCTCTCAATATAGCCAAAAATAACTACCTCATCACAGCCGACGCTAAGTCCAGTGGTTTCTATATCGAGCAAGGTTCCTCGCGGAATGCCTACCATTAACTCCCGAGCATATGAGGTGGTCGTCCTTTCCATCACTCTTCTATCAATATTATACAATCTAGATTACACTAGTAACAGAGCAATTTACTTAGAACTTATGGTGCGTTACAATTAGCAATAAGCGGTACGCCATGTGGTCTCAAAGTATAGGTAAAATTTTGATTCTGGGCGTTTTTTAGTCTTCTTCGGCTTGCTACTGGTTTTCTGGCAGCGGATCCCCTTTCTGAGAAAACTTCTCGGTGACACACTCTTGTAGAAGGGGAATTTTCAGTTTTTCTTTCCCATTATGACTTGCCTCATAATTAGCATCTTGCTTACCATTGTTGTGAACTTTTTCATCCACCTGTTTAGGTAACTGCTGAAATACTGGCGCTGTTTCTACATAGGGAGTTAGCGCACCATGCTCTACGAAAAAAGGAGCTTTAATACTTAAAACTCCTTTCCAATATCTCTATTCAATTGTCTAACTACCCCTACTCCTCCATTCAGCTTTAGACTGACTGGCTATTACCCTAATTTACAAGAGCCTTGTATTACCAACGAAGAGCTCAGGGCTTCCAGAAGCTCTTCGCCAGCGCATCTTGACTTAGTTATCAGGCTCCACGCCTACTTACGCTGGCGAAGAGCCCAAGCTGGGAAAAACCATCGGCATAACCAAGCTTGCTTCCGTGCCATGCCTCCCTCCTCATTGGAAATTCTAGCAGAAATAGAGGCAAAAATCAAACTCTTGTTGTGGCTGACCACATAGGTAACACTTGGCTGTGAATTTTAGCAAGTTCTTTTTCAATATACTCTATGGGAGTAAGATAGCCAAGGGACTGGTGCGGACGGTGAAAGTTATACTCAATAAGCCATTCAGTTAGCCGGGGATTGAACTCTTCAGGGTCT
>CAZQDF010000079.1:0-3507 GCA_964592065.1 uncultured Dehalococcoidales bacterium
GGATCGAAGCCAGCAGAAACCAGGATAAGCTGTGGCTGGAATCTTCTGGCTACGGGAACCAAAACCTCATTATAGGCTCTCAGGTATTCCTCATCACCCCAACCAGCAGTCATAGGAAAGTTAACTGTGAATCCTTCTCCCTCTCCAGTTCCAATTTCATCCATCCACCCTGTCCCAGGATAAAAGGGATATTGATGTGTAGAGAAGTAAAGGACTCTAGGGTCGGCATAGAAAGTCTCCTGAGTTGCGTTACCGTGGTGGACATCGAAGTCAGCGATGAGGACACGGCTAAGATTGAAGTTGGATAAGGCAAACTTGGCTGCAATAGCTACATTATTGAAAATGCAGAAGCCCATTGCTCGGTTGCGGGTGGCGTGATGCCCCGGGGGTCTAACTAAAGCAAAGGCACTATCAATTTCCCCCTTCACCACCGCTTCTACACCAGTTAAAAGTCCACCAGCAGCATACAAAGCTACTTCGTAAGACCTGGGACACATTATAGTGTCAGGATCTAACCAGCCACCCCCTCTTTCTGCCTTGCTTTTGACCTCAGAAACATACTCTGGGGCATGCACCGTCTCTAGCTCTTCTATCGAGGCGGAGCGTGGAGAAAGCAAGGTAAGTTTTTCTTTAGCCCCGGTCTCTTCCAGATGCGACATTATAGCTACTAGCCTTTGGGATTTCTCCGGGTGTCTCCCGGTATCGTGTTCCAGATAGATTGGGTCATAAACTAAGCCTGCCTTCATAACTAACTAACTCCTTCTCACCAGATAAAGAGACACATAAGTGAGCTCCTCATTTTATCATATCGAAGTAGTGCTACTCAGGCAAGGCAATCATAAAGAGAGCGATTGTTCAGCAATTTCCCAAAAATCCTCTCTGCAAAGTTAGCCGAATGAGTTCAAAGCTATTATACTTAGGTGAAGGTTAAGGAAGTTTATTATAGCTAAGGTAAGGTGTAAAGAAACGAGCATGAGTTCTTTCTCTGGCAATTTCCTTTACGAGCAGAAAGTATCCAAAGACCATTTCCTAAGAAAATGAGACGAGGTTATAGATTGGGATGGGTTTACCACAAGGCTTATCGCTATTACAAGGGTAAGGAAGAAATAGGACAGGCTCCGTATAATCCCACCATCGTATTAAGAATACTCCTTCTTTCTTAGCTATGGAGTATCTCGGAAAGAATGATAGAGATATTGGCTAATGATAGTTTATCTATCGGCCTCTTTCCAGAGCTTGGTACCGATGAGAAAGCTCCAGACCATCCTGCCTTAACCTTACTCAAGAATCGGCTGGTTAATGATGCTGGCTCAAAAGCTTATGAGGAGTTATTCGATGAGATAACCAGGATAGCTCAAGAGAAAAGGGTTAAGTTTGCTAAGCTTCAAAAGGCTGTGATGATGGGGAAAACCATCATCTCCTCTCCAACACCTTCTGAACATTCTTCACGCAAAACAGTGTAGAAGCATCTCGTACAAGGTCTTGACAGTAATATTCTATTTTGTATAATACATCGCAGGGTGATACATCGCTTTGCGACTATTACGAGGGCCTGTGGTGAATAAGATAGCTTTTACAACCAATTCTGCCTGCATATCCGCAGAAGAGGCGAGAAAACACGGCATTACAACTATCCCCCTTCACATCGCCATAGATAACAAAGAATACCTGGGCAGGGAAGTAGATATGGAAGGCCGTTATGCTAGATTAGGATTTATCGACCAATCATAAAAAGGAGGTTATGATGAAAAAGATAGCGATAGTTTCCGACAGTGTGTGTAGCTTGCCTCAAGAGTTAATACAAGAATATGGCATTCGTCTCGCGCCGCTACACATTATTTGGGCAGGCAAGGATTATCGTGATGGGGTAGATATAACCCCAGAGGATTTCTACAAGCTTATGAGAAGTTCCAAAGAATTGCCCACTAGTTCAACACCCTCAGTAGAAGACTTCTTGGAAGCTTTCCAAGAAGCGAGCCAGGAGGCTAGTGGCCTAGCTTGCATCTTAATGAGCTCGCGATTAACGAACCGTAATTCAGTATTTCAAGCCGTAGAAATGCTTAAGGGAAAAACACCCAACTTCCCTATAGAGATAATTGACTCAAAAACCGTGATAGGCGCTTTAGGGCTGATAGTTCTCTCGGCAGCCCGAGCAGCCTCTCAGAGCGAAGAGCTCTCGGAAGTAGTCAAGGTAGCCCAAGATACAAAGAATCAAGTAAACCAGCTAATGGTTTATGATACACTCAAATACCTTGCCAGGGGTGGGCGAATTGGTAAAGCAGCTTCTTGGGCAGGCAACATGCTTAATGTTAAGCCAATAATGGAGGTGCCGGTGTCTACCGGCATTATTACGCCTGTCGAGAGGGTTAGAACCAAGCGTAAGGCGTTAGAGCGCATGATAGACATAATGCGGGAGAGGGTCGGCGCAAAACCAGTACACGTCATCATAGACCATTGTGATGCAATTGAAGAGGCTGAATGGCTGAAAAGCAAAGTCTCCGCCCAATTCGATTGCCTTGAAATTTATGTAGTTGGCGCTTCGCCAGCCGTCGGCCTCCATCCTGGCCCTGGCGCTGTTGGGCCTTCCTTCTATGCCGAGGCCTAATCAGCCCATGATATGGGGATTATGATGAATAAAGTAGCCGCATAACCGATTCGATTTCCTTTTTGTCCCAAGAAATGGCAGGGATTTGTGGCATTACGGTGATAAGCAGTCCATGATAATAGGTATGCCATAAGGAGTTAAGCTAACATGCGCCTGTTGGTAGCAACAAATTGTGGCCCTGAGTTAATAGAGCCATTAAGCGAGCTGGAGGCGATGGACCAGATATTTGGCGTCTTGCCCAGTACAATGGTAGATAGTGGCAGACCAGGAAACACCCTCCCCAAAATGGACGTCAAAGCAAGCAGAAGAATATATAAAATTGGCATACTCTAAGGGCTTAAGCTTTGATTATCTCCTAAACGTCTCATGCCTGGGCAACATTGAAGTAATTGAGTCCCAAATTGCTTCTGGTGCCCAACTACTTCTCATCTTAGCAGCAGCCAAAGCCGCTGCCCAAAGTAAAAGCCTCCCCGAGGTAAACGAAGTTGTTAATAGTCTAATACCACGATTAAGCTTTATTAGTCTCGCCCCTACTTCCCAACTGATAAAGGATATAGGCAAAGATGGGAAGCTACATGCTGCGATAAATTACTTCGGCTCACCCAATGAAGCCGAGGAGCTAAAGAAACGCTTGTTAGCGCAGTTTCACTGTGCTGAGCTTTACGTTACCGAGGATTCGTTGATACCTCCAATTCATGCCGGGCTAGGGGAAATCAAAATTGGCTGGTACAGCGAGGAATAAGGAAAGAGAGTTCTAGCCTGTCTCTCAAAGGGCAAACAAGGGCCCTCATTGCACGGGGGATGAATAGGATATATTTGGAATATGTAACCGCAGCTAATCCAATAATAGGGATACATACAGGACCTGATATTCTTATAGTAAATCTCCTGTCAGAGGAGGA
>CAZQDF010000079.1:3607-6937 GCA_964592065.1 uncultured Dehalococcoidales bacterium
CTATCTGCTCTCTTTGAGTCGTTGTCTGTAAATCTTTCCCGAGCCAGTTTTTGGTATGCTAGCCACAAACTTAATCCGCTTGGGCAATTTAAAATCAGCTAAGTTTTCGCCGCAAAAATCGGTTATTTCTTCAACAGTGACATCTTGCCCTTCCTTGAGTACGATGAAAGCTGTGGGGATTTGCCCACCATACTCATCATTAACACCTACATACGCTACCTCCGCCACGCTGGGATGTGTTAGAAGCACATCCTCAACTTCCCATGGGGAAATCTTAAGTCCAGATGAGGTCACTATTATGAAGGATTTCTTCTCCATATACTCTAGATAGCCATCTTCATCCATTCTGACTAAATCTCCTGTATGAAACCAGCCGTCTTTGAGAACCTGAGCTGTAAGGTCAGGCGCCTTATAGTATTCCCTCATCGCCCAGGGGACTTTGAAGACAGCCTCTCCTGTTTTACCTTGGGAAACCTCCTTGCCACTATCATCTACTATCTTGAGGTCACAGATTGGCTTACCCACGGTTCCTAGCTTACGGTTATCAATGGTGCTCACAGAAACAGCCTCGAGTTCTGTAAGGCCATATACTTCACAAAGGGTTAAATCAAACTTGTTCTCTAAGAGCTCCATGAAGCGGGGGGAAGACTTTGCCCCGGATGTAACAGCTACCCGCAGCGAACCCAGGTCATATCTCTTAATGGTCTCGTCGCGTAGCGTGGCCAAAGCATTATACATCGCAGGAACCCCGAAGAGGATAGTCCCCCTCTCCCCCTCCACAGCCTTCAAGACAGCCCTTGGCGTGAAACGAGGAATAACTATGACGGTGCAGCCCTTTATAATCGAACCAAAAAGAACATGGCACAGTCCGAAAAGGTAGAAAAAGGGGGCCAAGTCCACAATAACATCTTCTCCCCTCCGCTGTATGCTTGATGAAACTATGGGTGGAGTTCCCATAAGGGAGGCATGGGTGTGTACTACACCTTTTTGTTTTCCTAGCACACCAGAGGTATAGATGATAGCAGTTTCATCATCGTCTCTCATGTCAATGGCTGGTGAAGTGGAAAAACTGCCATTCACTATCCTCTTGTAGGAATCCCCGTCAATTTCAACAACATGTTTTAGCAAAGGGATGTTAGACAAAACTGAAGAAAGCATTTGAGAGAATTCCTTTTTCGTTATCAGGATTGTAGCATCGGAGTCACGTAACAAGGGAACAAGCTCAGGTGCTTTAAGCATAGAGCTAAGGAGTATGGATATGCCCCCGGCTTTAACAACCCCAAGATAATTGACGGCCCACTCAGGGCCACTGGGCATTAAGATAGCCACATGGTCACCTTTTTCTACTCCTAGCCCGATAAGAGCGTTAGCTACCCTATTAGAAGCTTCGTTCAACTCTCCATAAGTAGTCCTGTAAGAACCAAGGACAATGGCGTCCTTTTGTGGGAGCTCACTAGCAGTTTTCTCCAACACCTGTTTAATATTCATGCCTACCTACACTCAGTATGTTTGGCAGCTCCATGTGGCATTTTGAGTTGAAGCTCCGAGTCCTGATAATTAGAAAGGAACTGAAGAGGAGATTCTCCGGTCGCTTTCCCTTCGCTGTGCTCAAGGCTTTGGCTTGTCCCTCAGAATAACACTAGGCGAGAGGCTCAAGGTAACAAGGAAAGATTCTCGTCGTGCCCTATTGACAATTTATTTTCCGACATATAATATATCATAAACCGAGGTATCAGCGTGCAGGGCATCTATGCTACATAGTGGGGGAAGGGTAACTATTGTATAGCTCCTCTTAATTGTGCTAACATTGGCAGCCAAGTGAAATAATATGCGCTTACTAGCACCGACGAATTGGGACGAGGACCTGATAGCGCCATTAAGCAAGATGGGGCCAGACATCCAGATATATGGTGTTTTGCCCACAACAATGGTAGGCAGTGGTGGTTCGGGATCCTATATTCCCGAAATGACAAGGGAGCGAGCTGAAGATTATATTAAGCTAGCCCACTCAGCAGGCCTAACTTTTGATTACCTCCTGAACGCTCCATCTATGGGCAACATGGAATGGGATGAGAATACGCATCGAGAATTATTAAAACACCTGGAGTGGCTAAGTAGAGTCGGAGTAGATAACATTACTGTAGCCATTCCGTACCTGATAGAGTTGATAAAAAAGCAATTCCCGCACATTAATGTCAGAGCATCAACTATATCCAAAGTGAACAGCGTGGCTAGAGCCCAATTGGCTGAATCGTTAGGCGTCGATTCCATTACCGTGGACGCCCATATAAATCGAGATTTCAAACTACTTAAAGCTATTAGAAAGGCAGTAAAGTGTGAGCTCAGCGTACTGATGAACAACCTCTGCCTGTATCAGTGCCCATATGAATACTACCACTACAGTACTCTGGGGCACTCCAGCCAAAGCTATAACCTGCTTAATGGCTTTCCTATGGATTATTGCGTGCTTCGTTGTACCGTAGACAGGCTTACTGATACCTCCCAGATTATCAAAGCTCGTTGGATAAGGCCTGAGGACATCCATGTTTATGAAGAAGTAGGCATTGATACCTTTAAAATCAGCAGTAGGTCGATGCCCACCGAGTCGATCTTAAGAGCTGCCGCGGCATATTTATCACGCCAATATCAGGGAAACCTATACGATATCCTGCATGCTCTCAATCCCACAGTCAAGCGGGCCAGTCCTGGTTCGTCCAGCATACAAACCACTACGATAGGCTCTCCGCCCAAAATCTACATTGATAATCAGGCCTTGGATGGTTTTATCGAGTTTTTCAAGAGACAAGATTGTCTCTCTGAGTGTGAGCATTGCGATTATTGTCGCAAAATAGCCGACAAAGTGATAAAACTTGATCGCCGTGAAGTAGATGGATATGTAGCTGAACTCAAGGATTCCTTGAATGACCTAACCAGCAGCAGGATATTTCAGCCTGCGCCTGCATGATATTGAGTTACCTTATTAAGCAAGACCTAGCAGAGTTAGATTTTTGACTTAATATAATCAACTGCATCCTGAACAGTTTGTAGTTTCTCAGAGTCCTCATCTGCTATTTCGATTCCAAAGGCATCTTCTGCTGCCGTGATGAACTCTATCAAATCTAAACTATCAGCATTAAGATCATCCATAAATGAGGCTTCTGGAACCACTTCCGCTTCATCAATTTCCAATAGCTCCACTATGAGTTTCCTTAAGCGTTCAAAAATATCTTGCTCAGTCATTTTAGTTCCCTCCTTCAGCCTTTCTTGGTCTCCTTCTACCTATTCGGCTGATATTTTCAGGCTTTTACACACAATTTATCATCCTAGTTA